>JARGFM010000003.1 GCA_029210725.1 Bacteroidales bacterium
AATTAGTATCCATATATGACATTTTATCATTAATTATGAAGATATTATTTATCCCTGAGTTCTTTATATACAGCCCCAACTAGGATAAAGTCCCGGTTTACCACCTTTACAAATACAAAGTTCCCTGTGATACCTGACGAGAATACCGGGAAACCTGCCGTAAACACAATGATACTTTCGCTGGCCAGCCTGCTGCAGACCTGAAAGAGATGATGTAGAACATCAAATGAAACGAAGCACTAAATAGCTCCTGAAGCCCATCTTGCATTGCATAACATTGTTCTTTCCAGGAAGCGGGAACGGGTGAGAGATTCAGGGCTGAACCCAGGTCTGGATTCCAAGCAGAACCCAGGTCAGGATTCCGGGCAGAATCCCGCTAAAAGCCGCCCGGGGTGTCCCGATGATGAAAACAGGAAACAGGGAGGAGGTCTTAGGTCTGACCGAATTCCGCTTATGGGCTTATCGAAGTTTGATAATTGACAGCATCAAATGAGTCGATCATTTAATGCTGTCATGCCCCAAAAACCCTACAGGGGTTTCACCGGCACACAAATATCCACGGTAAAGGTGGGTGGATTCTCATGGCTGTGTTCCTCGGGGTAGTATTCATAGGGGTAGCCGTCGGAGGGCTGGTAGCCGCTGTCGGCCATCCAGAGGCAGACGGCATCCCAGGCTTCTCCGAACTGGTGGGGTTTGACCTTGAAACTCCCGACCACGCACTTTCCCCCGGGCAGGTGCATCTTTCCGAATTCGCCTTCCGGCCTGGCATCCTCATCCACCGTGATGCAGGCACTTTGCCTCAGTTTTTCAATGTCCACTACCTTGGGATCGTCGTGATAGACGGTTAGGGTCTTGGTTTCGGGGAAGCGGAGCAATCCCCTGGGGCCGGCCCATTTGAATAGTTTTTCGTAGGCTCCGCCTATCTGATCGAAGGGGCCCGTGTGCCTGCAATAGATCAGGTCCATGGCCGGCATTTCTTTGACTGCAATGTTTGTTTCCATGTTAAAGTCGCGATTTAAATTTAAAAATTCATCGCTAAAATAGGAGGAGGAACGTAGTTCGTATTGATCATCCTTGCGATCCGCTTGACCATTCTTGCTTTCCTGTTTTTTCCAGTAGGTTCTGAATTCGCCGGTACTTTTCCCGTAATGTGATTTGAAGGCCCTGCAGAAGACAGCAGTGGAGTTAAATCCGCACAGTGCGCTTACCTCGGATACGGAACGCTGGTCATCAGAGATCAGCATGCTTCCGGCCCGCTGCAGACGGATCCGTTTTACATAGTTATTGATGGTTTCACCAGTAAGTACCCGGAAGATACGATGGAAATGAAAGGGGGAGAAGTGGGCCACCTGGGATAACTTTTCCAGGTTATGCTCCTCATCCAGGTGGGCATCGATGTAATCGACCACCCGGTTGATGCGCAGATAATATTCTTGCCTGGACTGTTTCTGGATATTCATGGACATACGAAGCTCTGGGTTTTATCTACCGATGATAATATAATTCTACAAGCATGATTTGATCATTCTTGCGCAACTTACAAATCAAAATTAGCAAAACTTTTTCCTGGAAAATGGAAAATACAATCCATCCCTGAAACTGGCCTATGACATTGCCCGGGTATTCGGGATGAAGATAGAAGAGGTGTTTATGTTCTGAAGTATTTTAAAGGTTTGCTTCTTTTAATTTCTCTGAAATGAACACCTTGATGAGGCTTTGGCGTGAAACTCCAAGCCTGCGGACCACCTGATCCAGCTGCTGCAACATCCATACAGGGAAATCCACACTCACCCTTCGCTGTTCAAAGCCGGTCGAACAGCCTTCTCCAGGTCATAGTGAGCAGATACAGCTTCACCGGCATCAAATAGCGCATCAAACTCCGTTGCCGTGATATTTACTTTTATATTGTCTCTTGCTTTTCTACCCCTGGTAGTCAAATTCAATCCCCAGCTCATCGGCAATCTCCTTCATCTCCTTCTGTACGGGAACAATCACATGGATCCCTTCTTTGCTGATGCGCTCTTCGTTCTCCCGTTCGGGATCGCCCGGGATCAGCACCCGTTCGTGACCCTTGGCCGGCTTGGCGACCCGGAAAGTCTCGATCCACTTATCCATCTGTTTTTTAAAGGCCCCGGGTGTCTGGAAGGCATCGATGCGCATGGCCCCGAAAAAGTGACCGGTACCTTCGCCCACCTTCTCCTCCTTCACCGGCAGGTAGGCCACCGAGGGGGGACAGAAAGGTCCGAAACTGGCCCCTGACAGTACCGCCGAGAAGATATCCACAATGGCACTCAGGCAATAGCCCTTATGGCCTCCCTGTTCGCGTGTTCCGCCCAGAGTCAGCATGGATCCGCCCTCTTTCAGAATATCGGGATTGGTGGATGGAACGCCCTCTTTGTCCTGCACATAACCCAGGGGGACATTTTCACCCATTTTAGCTGCTACCGCCAGTTTGCCGCGGGCGATGGGGGTGGTGGAGAAATCGGCTACAAAAGGCGGATGTACGCCTGCGGGCACGGCCACGGCAATGGGGTTGGTCCCCAGCATCTGAGACACCGACCAGGTGGGGGCC
Organism: Bacteroidales bacterium; assembly: GCA_029210725.1. Classification (NCBI taxonomy): domain Bacteria; kingdom Pseudomonadati; phylum Bacteroidota; class Bacteroidia; order Bacteroidales; species Bacteroidales bacterium. The sequence continues at coordinate 2,573 of JARGFM010000003.1, forward strand.
ACCAGGGGATTGGCAATGGTCATGCAGATCCCGATCATATCGTGTTTCAGGGCCATCATGGAGTAATAACCCGCGATTCCAAAGTGGTTGGAGCCCCGGGTGGATACCCATCCTGTACCGGCTGTCCTGGCTTTTTCAATGGCAATTTCCATGGATCTGGTGGCTGCGATCATGCCTATGGCCCCGTCGCCATCGACCACGGCGGTGCTGGGCGATTCGTGTACGATTTTAACATCGGGCCTTACATTGATACGCCTGGCCTGCCAGAGCTGAAAATAGTCCTTGATGCGGATCATGCCGTGACTGGAGTAGCCTCTCAGTTCGGCAGCGATAAACACATCGGTGGCCATTTTGGCATCTTCCGGGCTGCAGCCCATTTTTTCAAATACGTTCCGGGTAAATTGTTCGAGATATTCGGCGGTATACATGGATGGTGGTTTTGGTTTTCGATGGTATGCTTGATAAGGATTATTTCGGATTATTACGCTTGATTTTTCTGGACCTGGCCTGGGCAGCAGGCATAATGATCAGGTCGTCGATATTCACATGAGGCGGACGGTTCACAACAAAAAGGACGGCCTCGGCAATATCTTCGGCGTAAAGCGGAGTAAATCCCTCATAGACTTTGTCGGCCTGCTCCCGGTCCCCTTTGAAGCGGACCAGGCTGAACTCGGTCTCCGCGGCACCTGGATTGATGGCGCTCACTTTAATTCCGAAGTTCACCAGGTCGATCCGCATGGCCTGTGTTAATCCGTCCACGGCAAATTTGGAAGCATTGTACACATTGCCCATCTCATAAGCCTCTTTCCCCGCTATGGAGCCTATATTTACGATATGCCCCTTCCCTCGCTGCACCATGCCCGGGCTTAAAAGCCGGGTCATGTAGAGCAAGCCTTTGATATTGGTGTCGATCATCTGTTCCCAGTCGTCCACGCTTCCCTCGTGGATCAGGCTCAGGCCGGCTGCAAGCCCCGCATTATTAACCAGCACATCCACCTTCTCCCATTTTCCGGTGAGTTTTTCACAGGCCTCCTGAACCGCTTTCAGATCCCTGATATCAAAGCTCAGAGAGAGAACGTCGGCTTCCGTCTTCGACCGGATAGCTTCTTCGGCAATCTCCAGTTTATCGGCACGGCGTCCGGTAATCACCACATCATAATTGTTTCTGGCAAGGATTTCAGCTGTGGCTCTTCCAAATCCGGCAGATGCCCCGCTTACGACAGCAATTGGTCTCATTGAACTCGCTTTCCAACAAAAGTAAAAATTATCTTCATGATCTATTCACTATATTTGTGCATTAATCGATACAAGAATGGATCTGAACAGTCCCCAACTGAAAGAACGAGCTCTTTCTTATCTGACACAGGATGAATTGTATTCCATTGAATCCATGCTGGGCAGGGAGCCTACCCCCTTTGAACTGAATATGTTCGCCACCATGTGGTCGGAACACATCTCCTACAAGAGTTCCGTCAAGTGGCTGGAGGAAATGCCTGTAAAGGGGGAGGACGTGTATGTCCCTGCCGGCGAAGAAAATGCCGGAGTCATTCATATCAACGATGAGCTGGCCTGTGTGGTGAAGATAGAATCGCACAACCATCCCATTGCGGTGGATCCCAGGCAGGGAGCTGTAGGTGTCGGAAATATAAACCGCGATCTGATCACTATGGGGGCCGAGCCTGTGGGACAGCTGAATATCCTGCGTTTCGGGAATCCCAAGGAGAAGAATATCCGGGATATGGTCAATGCCGTGGTGAGCGCTTTGGGCAGCTATTCCAATAATTTCGGGGTGCCCGTGGTGGGAGGAGAGATTCTGTTTGACGAAAGCTACAGATTCAATCCTTTGATAAACCTCATGGGTGTGGGCATCGTCCGGAAGGACAAGCTGATCAGGGCTGCGTTCAAAGAAGCGGGTCAGTATGTGGTATTGCTTGGGAAGAAGACTTCGGGACACGGGGTGCATGGCGCAGGATTTGCTTCCAAGGCGCTTAAGAATAAGGGACAGATGGTTCCATCCTCCCAGGTGGCCGATCCGGCCAGTGGAAAGATCCTGATGGATTGTATTCTTGAGCTCAATGAAGATGGACTGATCGACGGAATGCAGGATGTCGGGGCCGGGGGAGTGCTTTGTGCGGCTGCAGAAATGGCCTTCCGCGGGGGAAAAGGCGTTGAGATCAGGATTCATGAAATGCCGCTGGTCAGAGAGGATATTGATGCCCTGGAGGTTCTGTTGTCACAGACTCAGGAGCAGATGTTACTTGCAGCCGATCCGGGGAATTATGAAAAGATTGCCGACAGGGCCCGGAGGTGGGGGCTGGAGTGCTCGCAAATAGGAACGGTGGATGACCAGGTCACCATCCGGATCAAGGACGGTTCCACGCTGTGCGGCGATTTGCCGGTGAACCTGCTGGTCAGGGGCGGAGGCGCCCCGGTCTATATCAGGGATATGAAGGAGCGGGGCAAAACACCCCGGGTCATTTCCGCCGATGATGTCCCGGTTCCGGGTAATATGAAGGATATTGCCAGGCAAATGGTTTCTCTTCCAAATGTGGCCTCCCGAAGATGGATCTACGAACAGTTCGATACCATGGCCGGACTTTCCAATATGAGCAGTGAATATGCCTCCGATGCCGGTATTGTGAAGATCAATAATTCTGAGCTGGCGCTGGCCATGAGTGTGGATGGTAATTCCAGGTACGGAAGGCTCGAACCAAGAAAGGGGGCTATGATCGCTGTGGCAGAGGCCTCACGCAATATCATTTGTTCCGGTGGCCGGCCGTTGGCCCTGGCCGATTGTCTCAATTACGGAGACCCATCGGATCCCTATGTATACCGTGATTTTGCCGAGAGTGTTAAGGGGATCGGGGAAGTATGCAGGCGCATGGCCATCCCAGTGATTGCCGGGAATGTGAGCTTTCATAACCTGACCCACAACGGGGAGGACCTGGCATCGGTGATTCCCACACCCGTGATTGGGATGGTGGGGATCCTGGATCGGCATGAAGCTGTGATGACCGTGAATTTCAGGAACAAGGGGGACATGATCTTCCTGGTGGGACGATCCGATAATGATATCTCCTCTTCGGAATATCTGTCCGTTTTCCACAACGTTCATGAATCGGCTGCCCCGGGCTTTGATCTGGAGTATGAAATGAAACTACAGGATGTGGTGGCAAGCCTGATTAGTCAGAAGCTGGTGAACTCGGCGCATGATGTCTCCCTCGGGGGCCTGTTTGTGGCACTCGTGGAGTGCGCCCTGCCGGGCGGACTGGGATTTGACGTGACCTCGCCTGCCGAGATCCGTGGCGATGCCTTCCTCTTTGGTGAATCCCAGAGCCGCGTGGTGGTCAGTGTCTCCGCTGATCAGGAAACATCCTTTCTTGATTTTATGATGGAAGCCGGGATCCATTTCTCTGCCCTGGGCCATGTCACCAAGGAGGAACTCAGGGTGGATGATGTTTCCTATGGATTTATCTCCGATTATGCCCGGGATTTTGAAAATGCGCTGGAGCTTCTGTTTAACGATTAAAGATTCTGCCGAAAAAACTATACTAAAGGCTATCTTTGTCCGTTTAATTCAATAATGAGAAAATCCATTCTGCTCATAGCTCTGCTTCTGCTCTCACTGAGTATAAACGGACAGGATGAACGCCCCAGGAATCTGCCAGCATTTGATCTCAAGAGGATTCATTTCGGATTCACGGTAGGGGTGAACACCATGGATATCGGAATCGCCAGGAACTATATGGCTGAAGATTTTCTGTATGCGGATCTGAGCCAGCTTCTTCCCGGATTCCAGGTGAGTATTGTATCGGATCTTCGAATGAATAAAAACTGGAACCTTCGCTTTCTCCCGGGTATCAGTTTCGGATCAAGGGAGATCGTTTTTTACGAATATAGCAATGGAATGGTCGGGGAGGAGGCCGAGATCCCCAGAGTGGCCAATCCGGTGCCCCTGGGGCCCGCTTTTCTCGATTTCCCCCTGCATCTCAAATACCGTTCAGACCGGGATGCAAATTACAGGCCCTACCTGCTGGGAGGACTGAATTTCAGGTACGATATGTCGGCCAAGAAGCCCGGAGTTTATGATGCTGATTCAGAAGAGTATATGAAATTCAGGAGGGGCGATCTCTACCTGGAGTTCGGGTTTGGGGTGGATACCTATCTGCGCTACTTTAAATTCGCCCCGGAGATCAAATTGGCTGTTGGCCTGATGAATATGATCGATCCTGAGGGACGAACAGGGCATCCCGAGTTTGCCGGATCCATCGAAAGCGTCCGTTCCTACATCCTTATGCTGAATTTTCATTTCGAGTAAGAGTCGTCAGCCTCTTCTTAACTCTGAACAGACCACCGCAACAGACGATGCCACATTCAGTGACTCCGGTCCTGAACCCGCGGAAGCATAGGATGGAATGGAAATCCGGTGCTGTATGTATGGACTCAGGGCCCCGGACAATCCGCGGGATTCGTTTCCAAAAAGGATCAGCGGATCGGGTTCCAGTCTGGTCCGGTAGATATTTTCTCCTTCCAGATAAGTCCCATAGACTCTTTTGCTCCGCAGCTTTGGATTAGCCAGAAGGGGCTCCAGTTCCAGGTAGTGCACCTGCACCCGGGTCACAGCCCCCATGGTAGATTGAATGACCTTTGGATTATACAGGTCTGTGGAATCAGGAGTACAAATAATATGATCTATACCAAACCAGTCGGCTGTCCGTATTATAGTCCCCAGGTTTCCCGGATCGCGAATCGACTCCAGGGCCAGTACGGGCCCGTTAAGCAGTACTTCGGCACTGAAACGGCTTTCAGGAATGGATACCAGGGCAATTACTGCCTGCGGAGTCACCAGGTTGCTTACTTTTTTGATCTCTTCAAAGCTGGCAATGGAAAACGGGTTTTTCAGAGATGGAAGCAGACCGGCTTTGTTTTCGATCCATTCCGGCGTAGCCATTATTTCCTGGATCCGGAAGCGGTTTCCGGAACCGGCTGTTGCCAGTTCCAGAATCATTTTTTCACCCTCTATCAGAAAAAGACGGTGCTGGTCCCTGTACTTCTTTTGCCGCAGGGAACGAATCAGTTTTGCTTTTGAGGAGGAGATCATTTGTTTACTCGTTCATGCAAAGATGAAAAAAATATTTGGGTGCAGTAAAATTTGTATTTTAGCCACTTTAACAAACCACATTGCGGAGAACGATCCCATATATCACCCTTGTTATCCTTTCTATACTTCTCTTTTCCTGCAGAGCGACAAAGTATGTGCCTGAGGATAAGTATCTGCTGCATAGTTATAAGATCCAGTCAGAAGAAGGTGATTTTGACAAGAAGGAACTCGACGACTTTATCAAGCAAAAGCCCAATAAGCGGATCATATTCTGGAGGTTCTACCTGTCCCTCTATAATCTCTCCTCTCCCGGCAATGACAATGGATTTAATAACTGGTTAAGGCGGATCGGTGAACCTCCGGTTGTATATGATAAAGATCTGAAGTCGAAATCTTCGGAGCAGCTGAACCTGTATATGAGGAACAAGGGATTTTACGGAGCTGAAATTACCGATACCACCCTGTTTAAGAAAAGAGGGGCCAGGGTGATCTACCAGGTAACACCCAGTGAGCCATACAGGATCAGGAATATCAACTATTTCTTCGAAGATGCGAACCTTTCCCGGATGGTCCTTGCCGACACTACCAGCAATAAGTTCAGGGCCGGGGAACTGTTTGATGTGGAAGCGCTGCAGGAAGAGCGGGTGAGGATCGAGACCATTTTGCGCGATAGCGGGTATTACGGATTTACCCGCGATTATATTTATTATGAAGTAGATAGCGCCCTGAACACCTGCCAGGTGGATATCACCCTGGGGATCAGGAATTTTTCCCGTATTGACGAGCGGGGGCGGACGGTGCTTACGGACCATCCGGTTTACACCATCCGCAGGGTGCATATGATGACCGATTTTAATGCCATGACCTATAACCGGGATGGGGACACCCTACAGAAGGATACCCTGGTTTACGACAGTATCTATTTGGTTTATTCCGGGAAACCAAATATCCGTCCCGCCATGGTAACCCAGAAAAACTACATTATCCCCGGTACCCTGTATGATGCCTCTGATGTAAACCGGACTTACCGGAACCTTTCTTCGCTGAGCGCATTCAGAATGGTTGATATTCGTTTCAGTGAAGTGGATTCAGATAAGCCTCAGCTCGATTGTGATGTGCTGGTTGCTCCGGCCACCAGACAGTCATATTCGGCAAAACTGGAGGGTACAAACTCAGCAGGTAATATTGGCGCAGCAGCCAATTTAAGCTATACCCACCGGAACCTTTTTGGAGCTTCGGAGCAATTTGACCTTAGTTTTATGGGCGCCATTGAGAATCTCCGGCCAGTCGGAGATGAGGTGGATACCTCTTATACAGGACTGAATATCATGCAGGAATTTGGTGTGGAGGCCCGGTTGAGGATTCCAAAATTTCTTCTGCCAGTGAAAACCGACCAGTTTATCCGGAAGTACAATCCCCAGACGAATATTCGCCTCTCTTACAATTATCAGAAACGTCCCGATTACATCAGGACGCTGGCCAATGCTTCTTTTGGATACAACTGGAGGGGAAATGAAAAGTTGATACACAGGGTCTATCCAATTGAAGCCAGTCTTATTTTAACACCCTATAAATCTGATTGGTTCCAAAATTGGCTGGAGGGGAAATACCTCTTTTACAGCTATGAGCCCCATCTGATTATCGATAGCCGGTACTCCATGGTCTGGTCCAATCAGAAGTTGTTGAAGAATCAGAGTTTCCAGGATATCCGACTGAATCTGGAGACGGCCGGGAACCTTTTATACGCAGGTTTCAGAAGCCTGGCCGACGATCCCGTAAATCAAAATTACCAGGTACTTGGAGTGGATTTCGCCCAGTACCTGAAGGCGGATATTGACTTCAGAAGCTATATGTTTCTTTATGAAGATATTAGTTTGATACTGAGGGGATTTATGGGGGTAGGGTACGCATATGGAAATTCCAGTGCCATGCCCTTTGAAAAGCAATACTTCTCCGGAGGCGCTAACAGCATCCGGGCATGGCAGGTGAAGAACCTGGGCCCGGGTTCCTACAACGATCAGGAGAAGTCGGCCTACCCCAACCAGACCGGTGATGTGAAGCTGGAGGCCAATATGGAGTACCGCTTCAAGTTGTTCTGGAAGCTGGAGGCTGCGTTATTTATGGATGTGGGTAATATCTGGTCGCTCTCTGCGGAAGATGACCGCGTGGGAGCCGGGTTTGAATTCAACCGCTTCTATAAGGAACTTGCCGTGGGGACCGGTGTGGGTACACGGGCGGTATTCAGTTTCCTGGTATTCAGATTCGACCTGGGGATTCCGCTGCGCAGCCCCTACGCCATGGAGGGTTCCAACTGGTTGCCCGGAAATTCGGGAATTGCCGGAAGAGATCTCACCTTTAATATTGCCATTGGTTATCCATTCTGATTCGGTTGATATTACCAATATTTGTTCTAAATTTGTCGCTCAATTTTAAACCCAATCTTTATAATTAATCCGATCATGTCCAACAAGATTTTTGATGTAGTAAAGCCCGGAGTCGTAACGGGAGATGACGTTCAGAAGGTATTTGAAATTGCCAAAAAGAACGAATATGCCATTCCTGCCGTCAATGTGGTGGGAACCAACTCTGTAAATGCGGTGATTGAAGCAGCCCGTGAAGTGAATTCTCCTGTAATCGTGCAGTTCTCCAATGGAGGTGCTGTTTTCTTTGCAGGCAAGGGGCTTTCCAATGAAGATCAGAAAGCTGCCATTATTGGTGCAGTGAGCGGTGCCAAGCACGTTCATGCTATGGCCGAAGCTTACGGAGTTCCGGTCATTCTTCACACCGACCATGCTGCGAAGAAGCTTCTTCCCTGGATTGACGGCCTTCTGGATGCCGGTGAAAGGCATTTTGAAAAGTACGGAAAACCCCTGTTCAGCTCTCATATGCTGGACCTCTCTGAGGAGCCGCTGGAAGAGAATATTGCCACCTGCGTTCAGTATTTGAAGCGCATGAGCAAGATCGGAATGACCCTGGAGATTGAGCTGGGCTGCACCGGCGGTGAAGAGGATGGTGTGGATAATACCGGAATGGACAACTCGCTGCTCTACACGCAGCCGGAGGATGTAGCCTACGCTTATGAAGAGCTTTCCAAGGTGAGCGCCAGTTTCACCATTGCGGCTTCTTTTGGAAATGTGCATGGGGTATATAAGCCGGGAAATGTCCAGCTGACTCCCAGGATTTTGGATAATTCGCAGAAATTTGTTGAGCAGAAGTACGGACTGGACAAAAAGCCACTGGACTTTGTATTTCATGGTGGATCCGGCTCCTCCAAGGAGGAAATCCGCGAGGCTATTAGCTACGGGGTGATCAAAATGAACATCGATACCGATACCCAGTGGGCTGCCTGGGATGGCATTCGCAGGTTTGAAGCTGCAAAACACGATTATCTGCAGGGACAGATCGGCAACCCCGAAGGGGAGGATAAACCCAACAAGAAATACTACGATCCGAGGGTTTGGCTCCGCGAAGGTGAAAAGTCCATGATCGAGCGCCTGAAGGTAGCCTTTGATGACCTGAACTGCATCGACAGACTTTAACAGCGTACAGGATGTTGCCGGGCGGAGGAGTCAGAGACAGTTTTGGCAGTAAGTTCGGGGTCATTGCGGCAGCAGCCGGATCGGCCATCGGACTTGGGAATATCTGGAGGTTTCCTTATGTGGTGGGACAGAACGGGGGCGGAGCATTCCTGCTCATTTACCTCTTCTTTATTGCCGCTATCGGGATCCCGGTGATGATGTCGGAATTTGTGATCGGACGCAATGCCCAGCTCAACCCTGTAGGCGCATTTAAAAAAATAACTCCCGGCAAAAAATGGCATCTCATTGGTTTGCTGGGAGTTGTTACTGCTTTTATTATTCTTGCCTTTTATACGGTGGTGGCTGGCTGGACCCTGGAATACCTGGTGCAATCGGTAAAATGGATGCTTCTGTCGGATAAGATCGGCTTCGGTGAAATGAACAATGAAGCGGTCCGGAGTTTTTTCCGAGAGCACTATGAATCTTTTGTAAGCGGGATCTGGAGACCGGTTATCTGGTTTGTGGTGATGTTATTTTTTACCGGGTACATTGTGATTTCAGGGGTAAAGAACGGAATCGAAAAGTATGCCAAGATTCTGATGCCCATACTGCTGGTACTCCTGCTGGTGCTGGTAGTCCGCTCTGTGACACTGGATGGAGCCAGGGAGGGTCTGGTGTTCCTGTTCAAACCCGATTTCTCAACCATCAGGCATGCTCCTCTGAAGATCATCATTGAGGCACTCGGGCAAGCCTTCTTTTCTCTCTCCATCGGGATGGGAACCCTGATTACCTACGGATCCTATATTCAAAAAAGGGAGAATCTGGCCAGCACTGCCGTAAGCGTGGCTTTTGCCGACACTTTTATTGCGGTGGTTGCAGGGCTTGCGATTTTCCCGGCGGTATTTGCCTTCGGGATCAATCCTGGTGAAGGTCCGGAGCTGGTTTACATTACTCTCCCGGTGATTTTCCAGAGTATGTCGGGCGGACTTATCTGGGCTTTTATGTTCTTCCTGCTGCTCTGTTTTGCGGCCATTACATCCACCATATCCGTCCTGGAAGTAATCGTGGCCTATTTTTCCGAGCAGTTGAATATGACCCGGAAGAGAGCTGCCGTACTGGCTATGATCTCTGTAGGTTTTCTGGGCATCCTGTGTTCGGTATCTCCAAAGGTATTCGGAGTATTTAACGGGTCGCCCGATCTGCTGCTTCCCCTGGGAGGATTTTTTATTGTGGTATTTATCGGATGGTTCCTGGCAAAGGGTACTGTCAAAGGAGAGCTTTCCAGTGACGGGAAATACAGGACCGGATACTATGGACTGTTTTTGTTCCTGGTTAGGTTTGTGGCTCCTCTGGCCATTGCGCTCCTGTTTGCACTGGGAGTGTACAGTAAGCTGATCACTATTTTCCCTTCTTTAGGATGATTTGTGGCCCCTGGCCACATCAAGCCTTAAATGTCTGATCGTATAAAGAGAGAGTTCTACCTGCTACCCCGTGGGGAGCAGCGGGCTTTGATTTTGCTTTCCATGTTGCTGATCGTCTCTCTGCTTTTCAGGATCACTGTTGGGCTTCTTCCCCAACAGAGACCTGAAGGTCTGGAGGAGTTTGAAAGGGAGGCCAAAAGGATGATAGCTGCCTTTGCCCGGGCCGATAGCCTGCAAAAGGACAGGAATGACCGGGCCAGGCGGTACCCTCAGACTATTAATCAGACTAAAGTGGAAGCATATCAACCTGTAGATATCAACCGGGCCGATTCTGTACAGCTGCTCCCTCTTCCCGGCATCGGACCTGTTTTCGCAGGGCGAATCATTAAATACCGTGAGCTCTTAGGTGGGTTTATTTCATTTGATCAGCTTGGGGAGGTATACGGGATTTCCGTTGAGACCGTCCAGAGAATCAGGAATCAAGTGTATATCGATAGCACGGTCATCCGCAAGATTCATCTCGACAGTGCCAGCTTCAGGGAGCTTCTGAGGCATCCTTACCTGGAGTATGAGGATGTGAAGTCTCTGGTGGAATACCGCGATTTCAAAGGAGATATCCGTTCCGCAAACGAACTCAGAATAAATCGGATTTTGCTCGATTCCACCCTGCAAAGGATGGAAGAATATTTTGATTACAGGTAAATATTTGTTTGCCTGGTTATCTTCATATGATACATTTGAAGTGCTATGTGCTTACCGGGGATTCTTCATGCTTTGATGCCAATTCTGTTTTACTATTGCCTCGCAGTTCTTTTTTACATATATTTATCAGGAGAACGAATACTTTGTCAAAATTTCTGGATTATTATATAGTTTATACTGTTGTCATTTTCAATCGCTGAAAAATTTAGCGGGTTTTGTTGAATATTAGGATATGAATATCTAACTTTGCGGCTCGAAATTTAAAACAGATTGAAATGATCGTAATTCCCATTAAAGAGGGTGAGAATATTGAAAGGGCTTTAAAAAAATTTAAACGAAAGTTTGAAAAGACGGGTGTGGTAAAGGAACTGAGGAGCCGTCAGGCATTCACAAAACCTTCCGTTACCAAGCGTCAGCAGAAGCTTAAAGCTATTTATATTCAGCAATTACAGCAGCAGGAAGATTAATTCCAGGGGTTTTGGCTGGCTTTTAAATGCTGTCCATGACCAGGATTGACGATTTTTTAAGATACCTGCAGGCCGAGAAGAGGTATGCCGAGCATACCATCAAAGCTTATAAAAACGACTTGTACCAATTCCATGCTTTCTGTCAGGATTCTGACCAAGAAGGTGTGGATTTGCATTTCAGGACCATTCGTTCCTGGGTCGTCCGTTTAATGGACTCCGGATACAGTTCACGCACGGTCCACCGGAAACTAACCACACTTAGTACCTTCTGTAAATACCTGATTAAGGAGGGCCGGCTCGACTCCAATCCTATGGACCGTGTGTTGAAGCCCAGGCTGAGCAAGCGGGTTCCCGTCTTTGTGGAGGATGGAAAGATGGATTTTCTTCTGGATGAATATGATTTTGGAGAGGATTTTAAGGGAATCAGGAACCGCCTGGTCCTGGATCTGCTTTATCAGACCGGTATGCGCCGAAGTGAACTAATTGGACTCAAAATTGGTTCTATAAACAGGGAGGGTCAGAGTGTGAAGGTGTCAGGGAAAAGAGGAAAGGAGAGGATCATTCCGATGAACAGGGAACTGGTGGCAGCGATTGACCGGTATGTGATCATCCGCCATGAAGTAGTGGGGCAAAAAGCAACAGACTGTTTGATCGTCACGGAGAAGGGGGGCGCTGCTTACGATAAAATGATCTACAGGATTGTGAACAGTTATCTTTCGATGGTTACCACACTGGATAAAAAGAGCCCGCATGTACTGAGGCACACCTTTGCCACTCATATGTTGAACAGAGGAGCCGACCTGAATGCCATCAAGGAGCTGCTGGGGCACGCTAACCTGAGTGCAACCCAGGTCTATACTCATAATACATACAAGAAGCTTAAGTCTATTTATAACCAGGCCCACCCAAGGGCCTAAAAGAAGGAGGTACCTATGGATATTAAGATGCATTCAATTCGATTCGACGCAGATGAGAAACTGTTGAGTTTCATTGACACCAAGGTAAAGAAGTTGCCTACTGTTTATGATGACATCATGGGGGCAGAGGTATTCCTCAGGCTCGATAAGGATACGTCCGAAAGGGAGAATAAATTGGTTGAGATCAAACTGGATGTTAAGGGTCAGTCGGTATTTGCAAAGAAACAGTGCAAAACTTTTGAAGAGGCCACCGACCTCTCCATCGAAGCTTTAAGAAAGCAGCTTGTAAAACGAAAGGGGAAAATCAGGAAGAAATAGGACATATAAACCTGTTAAAAAAGCTGCTCCGGCAGCTTTTTTTATGCCCGGGAAAAAAGAGAGTTTTTTTTTTGTGATCTAATTAAAATATTCATACATTTGCGAACCGATTTTGGAGGGTGTTTTTCATTGAAGTTCTTTGATTGCCGATGTAGCTCAGTTGGTCAGAGCAGCTGATTTGTAATCAGCAGGTCGGGGGTTCGAATCCCTCCATCGGCTCTGATCACAAATAGAGTACATTAACATATTGAAAACAGGGGAGATACCAAAGTGGCCAACTGGGGTAGACTGTAAATCTACTGTCGTACGACTTCGGAGGTTCGAATCCTTCTCTCCCCACGTAAAAAATTGTTTTACTTGAAGGAGTAAGCACGCGGGAATAGCTCAGTTGGTAGAGCACAACCCTTCCAAGGTTGGGGTCGCGAGTTCGAGCCTCGTTTCCCGCTCAAACCTTGAGTAAGCCGATGTAGCTCAGGGGTAGAGCGCTTCCTTGGTAAGGAAGAGGTCCCGGGTTCAATTCCCGGCATTGGCTCTGAAAAATAGAAATGTAATAAAATAAACAAGTAGCAAATTAATTAAACAAGTTATGGCTAAGGAAAAATTTGATAGGTCCAAACCGCACGTCAATATTGGTACCATTGGTCACGTTGACCACGGAAAAACCACATTGACCGCTGCAATAACAATGGTTCTTGCAAAAAAGGGACTCTCTGAAATCAGGGATTTTGACTCCATTGACAACGCACCGGAAGAAAAAGAGCGTGGTATTACCATTAATACCGCTCACGTTGAGTATCAGACAGCGAACAGGCACTATGCGCACGTTGACTGTCCGGGTCACGCTGACTATGTAAAGAATATGGTAACTGGTGCTGCCCAAATGGACGGTGCGATTATCGTTGTTGCCGGAACTGACGGTCCTATGCCACAAACCAGGGAGCACATCCTCCTGGCCCGCCAGGTAAACGTACCCAAGATCGTAGTCTTCCTGAATAAGGTGGATATGGTGGATGACGAGGAACTCCTCGAGCTGGTTGAAATGGAAGTTCGTGAATTGCTCGACTTCTACGAATTCGACGGAGAAAATGCTCCCGTGATCCACGGTTCCGCTCTTGGTGCACTGAATGGTGAAGAGAAGTGGGAAGACAAGGTTATGGAGCTGATGGATGCAGTGGATTCTTATATCCCCATTCCTCCCCGTGACATTGAGAAGCCTTTCCTGATGCCGGTTGAAGATGTATTTTCAATCACCGGACGTGGTACTGTTGCTACTGGTAGAATCGAAACCGGTGTGGTAAACACAGGTGATGAGATGAACCTGATTGGTCTGGGTGCCGAAGGACGCAAGACGGTTGTAACGGGTGTGGAGATGTTCCGCAAGATCCTGGACAGAGGTGAAGCCGGTGATAATGTTGGTCTGTTGCTTCGTGGAGTGGACAAGAAGGAGATCAAGAGGGGTATGGTTATTGCCAAACCCGGATCGATCACTCCTCACACCGAGTTTACCGCCCAGGTATATGTCCTGAAGAAAGAGGAAGGTGGACGCCATACTCCCTTCCATAACAACTACCGTCCCCAGTTTTACCTGAGGACCTTGGACGTAACCGGTGAGATCAAGCTTCCTGAAGGAACTGAGATGGTTATGCCCGGAGATGACGTGGAGATCACAGTAAAGTTGATCTATCCTGTGGCTATCAACGTAGGTCTGCGTTTTGCTATCCGTGAAGGCGGACGTACTGTGGGTGCCGGACAGGTGATTAAAATCGACGAATAGTATTTGACCATGATACTAAATGGAGAGCACGGGTCAATTTACAGACCCGGCTTCTCTGTTTAAATGCGTTAGGTACACGGGTGTAGCTCAGTTGGTAGAGCACTGGTCTCCAAAACCAGGTGTCGGGCGTTCGAGTCGCTCCTCCCGTGCAAATATTGATCAGAATGAAGAGAATAATAAATTATCTGAAGGAATCTTATAACGAGCTGGTACACAAAGTGACCTGGCCTACCGTTAAAGAGCTGCAGAACAGCGCTTTGGTAGTTATGGTCGCCTCTCTCATCTTTGCCTTGATTGTCTTCGCAATGGATATCTCTTTTCAAAAGATCCTTGAGGGCATCTATAAATTAGTGTAATCCATGAGTAATCTGGAAAAGAAGTGGTATGTTCTCAGAGCCATCGGAGGTAAAGAGAAGAAGGCCAAAGAATATATCGAAAGTGAAATCAACAGGTTAAACCTGCAGGACTATATTGCACAGGTGCTGATCCCTACCGAGAAGGTTTACCAGATTCGAAATGGTAAAAAAATCAGCAAGGAACGCAACTATTTTCCTGGTTATGTGTTAATTGAAGCAACACTGACCGGCGAGGTTCCCCATATTCTGAGGAATATTCCCAACATCATTGGATTTCTGGGCTCCGAGGGGGACCAGATGCCCACTCCTCTCAGGCCCTCTGAAGTGAACAGGATCCTGGGTAAGGTGGATGAACTGTCGGCCAGTGATGAAGAGATTACAGTACCTTTCTTCGTAGGCGAATCGGTGAAGGTCATCGACGGGCCATTCAACAGTTTCACCGGCATTATTGAAGAGGTGAACGATGAGAAGAAGAAGCTCAAGGTGATGGTGAAGATCTTTGGTCGTAAGACCCCGCTTGAGCTGAGCTTTATGCAGGTGGAAAAAGATGGATAATAATAAAAATATTACAATCTCCGGACAATGATATGCCCATGAATGCTTCCTGTATGGTTGTCAGCGGATGTTGTAAGCGGTAAGTATATAAACAGTTAAATAAAATGGCAAAAGAAGTAGAAGGCTTAATCAAGTTGCAAATAAGGGGTGGAGCAGCTAATCCCTCCCCTCCCGTGGGACCCGCACTGGGTGCCAAGGGCGTCAACATTATGGAGTTCTGCAAGCAATTTAATGGCAGAACCCAGGAGCAGGCCGGGAAACTGTTGCCAGTGATCATTACCGTCTATTCCGATAAATCTTTTGAATTTATTGTAAAGACACCCCCTGTGGCAGTTCAACTGCTGGAAAAGGCTAAACTTAAGAAAGGTTCGGCCGAATCAAACAGGGTGAAGGTAGCCAGCGTCACCTGGGATCAGGTGCGTGAGATTGC
Source organism: Bacteroidales bacterium (assembly GCA_029210725.1). NCBI lineage: Bacteria > Pseudomonadati > Bacteroidota > Bacteroidia > Bacteroidales > Bacteroidales bacterium. The sequence goes on from JARGFM010000003.1 coordinate 18,132, forward strand.
TGAAGCAAAGATGCCCGACCTCAATGCGTTTACTGTGGAGTCTGCTATGAAAATGGTTGCTGGTACCGCAAGGAGTATGGGAATTACCATTAAAGGTGTATTTCCGTCTAACAATTAATTCCTTATAAAAAATGAGTAAACTGACTAAAAACAGGAAGTTAGCTTTAGAGAAGTTAGACAAGGACAAGCAATATACTATCCGTGAGGCTGCAGGACTTGTGAAGGAGATGACCGCTACCAAATTTGATGCATCGGTGGATATCGATGTTCGTCTGGGAGTGGATCCGAGAAAAGCCAACCAGATGGTGCGTGGCGTTGTTACCCTTCCCCACGGGACTGGTAAAGATGTCAAAGTGCTGGTACTCTGTACTCCGGAGAAAGAGGATGAGGCAAAAGAAGCCGGAGCCGATTATGTTGGGCTGGATGACTATATCGAGAAGATCGAAAAGGGTTGGACCGATATGGATGTGATCATCACCATGCCCCCCGTCATGGCTAAAATAGGGAAACTCGGTCGAGTACTGGGTCCCAGGGGACTGATGCCTAATCCTAAAAGCGGTACTGTTACCATGGAAATCGGAAAAGCTGTCATGGATGTGAAGATGGGGAAGATCGATTTCAAAGTAGACAAATATGGTATCGTACATACCTCTATTGGTAAAGTATCCTTTACTGCAGAGAAAGTTGCTGAAAATGCCCGTGAGTTTATCAACACGATCATTAAGCTGAAACCAACTGCAGCAAAGGGAACCTATATCAAAAGTATCTATCTCTCCAGTACCATGAGTCCCGGGGTAAAGATAGATCCTAAAGCTATCGAAGAATAATAATCGCTAAAGTGTCTCAAGACAATGAGAAGAGAAGAAAAGGAAGTAATCATTGACAACCTGGCACAGCGGCTGGACGATTCAAAACATTTTTATCTGACAGATATATCCTCGCTTAATGCTGAGGAGACTTCCAGGTTGAGAAGGAAGTGTTTTGAAAGAGAGATCAGCCTCATGGTTGTTAAGAATACATTGCTTCGCAAAGCTATGGAGAAGTCCGAAGGCGATTTTAATGATCTGTACGATGTATTGAAAGATTCCACCTCCATCATGTTCTGTGAGACAGGGAATATCCCTGCCAAACTGATCAAGGAGTTCAGAAAAACTATGGAGAAGCCTTTATTGAAGGCTGCCTTCGTCGAGGAATCCATATATATCGGAGATGATCAGCTGGATGCTCTCTCCAATATCAAATCGAAAGAGGAGTTACTGGGCGATCTGCTTATGCTCTTACGGTCACCTGCTTCAAACCTGGTGTCTGCACTTGCATCTGGCGGCTCAAAACTGGCCGGAGCTCTTAAAACTTTATCAGAAAAAGAAAACTAATACATTTAAAATTAATAAAAATGGCTGACGTTAAAAAAATTGCTGATCAGTTGGTCGAACTGACCGTTAAAGAAGTAAATGAATTGCTCGATGTGCTTAAAGAAGAGCATGGTATCGAGCCTGCTGCTGCTGCAGTTGCTTTTGCAGGTCCTGCCGCTGGCAGTGAAGGAGCTGCTGTAGAAGAAAAGTCTGAATTTGATGTGATCCTGAAGGCTCCGGGTGGAGCCAAGCTGCAGATTGTGAAGCTTGTAAAGGAACTCACCGGACTTGGACTGAAAGAAGCCAAAGCTGTAGTTGATTCTGCGCCTGCACCAGTGAAAGAGGGTGTAAGCAAGGATGAGGCCGAATCTCTCAAAACCCAATTAGAAGAAGCTGGAGCAGAAGTTGAGCTTAAATAATAGGGCAATCGCATTATCCACTTACAGGTTTAGATCCTTGCTCTGCGGGGGTCTAAGCCTTTTTGCAGTTTTATAATTCTACACTTAATCCTCGGATTTAAACGCGATTTCAATGCCAAATAAAAATCAAGAACGAATAAGTTTTGCTTCCATAAAGAATCAGCTGGAATATCCTGATTTTCTGGAAGTTCAATTGAAGTCATTTCATGATTTCTTTCAGATGGAAACCACCCCTGAAAACCGGACCGACGAAGGTTTGTACCAGGTTTTCCAGGAGAATTTCCCGATTACTGATACCCGGAACAATTTTGTGCTGGAGTTTCTCGACTATACCATCGATCCGCCCCGTTACTCCATTGATGAGTGCATCGAGCGCGGACTGACCTTCAGTGTTCCGCTGAAAGCCAAGCTGAAACTCTATTGTACAGATCCCGAGCATGAGGATTTTGACACGGTGATCCAGGATGTTTACCTGGGTACTGTTCCTTACATGACCGAGAGGGGCGTCTTCATTATCAATGGGGCCGAACGGGTGGTTGTCAGTCAGCTGCACCGTTCACCCGGAGTATTTTTCGGACAGAGTGTCCACGCCAACGGAACCAAGCTCTATTCTGCACGGATCATTCCGTTCAAGGGATCATGGATCGAGTTTGCTACAGACATCAATAACGTGATGTACGCTTACATCGATCGTAAAAAGAAATTACCTGTCACCACCCTGCTCCGGGCCATCGGCTATGAAAGCGATAAAGATGTGCTGGAGATATTTGGCCTTGCCGATGAGGTAAAGGTGTCCAAAACCGGATTGAAGAAGCTGGTGGGCCGGAAACTGGCTGCCCGTGTTCTGAAGAGCTGGATTGAGGATTTCGTGGATGAGGACACCGGCGAGGTGGTGTCCATCGAAAGAAACGAGGTGATCATTGACAGGGAGACTGTTCTGGAGAATGAGCATATCGATGAGATTATCGATTCAGGGGCCAAGACCATCCTTCTGCACAAGGATGTGCCCAATATCAATGACTTTGCTATTATATACAATACCCTGCAGAAGGACCCGTGTAATTCTGAGAAGGAAGCGGTGATGCATATCTACCGTCAGCTGCGGAACGCAGAACCGCCGGATGAACCTACTGCCAGGGATGTGATTGATAAACTGTTCTTCTCCGACAAGCGTTATGACCTGGGTGAAGTGGGCCGTTACAGGCTCAATAAAAAACTGGGACTTGACACCGATGTGGAGCACAGGGTGCTGACACGTGAAGACATTATCCAGATTATCAAATACCTCATCGAGCTGATCAACTCCAAGACCGATGTGGACGATATTGACCACCTGAGTAACCGGAGGGTACGTACCGTTGGAGAACAGCTCATGAACCAGTTCAGTGTGGGTCTTGCCAGGATGGCCCGTACCATTCGTGAACGTATGAATGTACGTGATAACGAGGTGTTTACACCTACCGACCTGATCAATTCGAAGACGCTCTCTTCCGTGATTAATTCCTTCTTTGGAACCAACCAGCTGAGCCAGTTTATGGACCAGACCAATCCACTGGCTGAGATGACCCACAAGCGCCGTATGTCGGCTCTCGGGCCTGGTGGCCTGAGTCGTGAGCGCGCCGGTTTTGAGGTTCGTGACGTTCACTATACACACTACGGAAGGCTCTGCCCCATTGAGACCCCCGAAGGTCCCAATATCGGTCTGATCTCCTCCCTCTGTGTATTTGCGCGAATCAGTGATCTGGGTTTCATTGAAACCCCTTACAGGCAGACTGAAAAAGGAAAGGTGGAGCTGGCAAACAAAGGAATCGTTTACCTGAGTGCTGAAGAGGAAGAAGATAAGCTGATTGCCCAGGCCAATGCACCCCTGAATGAGGATGGCACTTTTGTGAATCCCAGGGTGAAGGCCCGCTATGAAGCGGATTATCCACTGGCAGAGAAAAACGATGTAGTGTTAATGGATGTAGCTCCCAACCAGATCGCTTCCATAGCTGCTTCTTTGATTCCCTTCCTGGAGCACGATGATGCTAACCGGGCCCTGATGGGATCCAACATGATGCGTCAGGCAGTTCCCCTGATTTATCCCGAAGCGCCCATCGTGGGAACAGGCATTGAGATGAATGTGGTTCGTGATTCCAGGTTGCAGGTGCGGGCAGAGGAAGACGGAGTGGTGGAATTTGTGGATGCCAATGAAATTGTGGTGCGCTATAAGCGCAGCGAAGAGGCGCGTTTTGTGAGGTTTGATGATGATGTGAAGCGCTATAAACTCCCGAAATTCAGGAAAACCAACCAGAATACCTGTGTGAGCCTGAATCCCATTGTGAGAAAGGGCCAGATATTGAAGAAGGGGGATATTCTGACGCAGGGATATGCGACCCAGCAGGGAGAACTTGCTCTTGGAAGGAACCTGATGGTGGCCTTTATGCCCTGGAAAGGATATAACTTTGAGGATGCTATCGTGGTATCGGAGCGTCTGGTCCGGGAAGATGTATTTACATCGATCCATGTGGATGAATACCTCCTGGAGGTTCGGGATACCAAGCGCGGACTGGAGGAGCTGACCTCAGATATTCCAAACGTGAGTGAAGAGGCTACCAAGAATCTGGACGAGAACGGCCTGATCCGTATCGGAGCAGAGGTAATTCCCGGGGACATTCTGATCGGTAAGATCACCCCCAAAGGAGAATCTGATCCTTCACCGGAGGAGAAACTGCTCAGGGCCATCTTTGGAGATAAGGCCGGCGATGTTAAGGATGCTTCGCTGAAAGCAGGGCCCTCTCTTTACGGGGTAGTGATTGACAAGAAATTGTTCTCCCGTACCATGAAGGAGCGCAAGTCCCGTCCGGCTACCAAGCAGATCCTTGAGAAGATAGATGATACTTACCACAAGGATATTGCAGAAATCAGGAACCAGTTAATTGATAAACTGTTCGAACTGGTGAACGGAAAAACTTCACAGGGTGTGAAGGACTTCCTGAATGTGGATGTGATTCCCAAAGGGACTAAGTTTACCCAGAAGCAACTGCAGGAACTTGATTTCCCCAACCTGAATCCCCTGAAATGGACCACGGATAAGCATAAGAATGACCTGATCAGGGACCTGCTCCATAACTATATTATCAAGTTCAAGGAGATCGACGGCCTTTACAAGCGGAAGAAGCATAGCATTACCAGCGGGGATGAACTGCCCACCGGTATTATTCAGCTTGCAAAAGTGTATGTGGCGAAGAAGCGGAAGCTCACCGTGGGGGATAAGATGGCCGGTCGGCACGGTAACAAGGGTATTGTAGCCAAGATTGTGCGTTCGGAGGATATGCCCTTCCTGGCAGATGGAACTCCCGTGGATATCGTATTGAATCCGCTGGGTGTGCCCTCCAGGATGAACCTGGGCCAGATCTACGAAACGGTGCTTGGATGGGCCGGATTGAAACTGGACAAAAAGTTCGCAACTCCTATTTTTGACGGGGCCAGTATCGATCAGATCAACGAACTGACCGATGAGGCCGGTGTTCCCAGATATGGAAAGACCTTCCTTTATGACGGAGGTACCGGTGAACGCTTCGACCAGCCGGCTACGGTAGGTGTGATCTACATGCTGAAACTGGGACACATGGTGGAAGATAAGATGCACGCCAGGAGTATAGGACCCTACTCGCTGATTACCCAGCAGCCCCTGGGCGGAAAGGCCCAGTTTGGTGGACAGCGTTTTGGTGAGATGGAGGTCTGGGCCCTGGAGGCATTTGGTGCCGCCAATATACTGCAGGAGATCCTGACGGTCAAATCGGACGATGTCATCGGCAGGGCCAAAGCCTACGAGGCTATTGTGAAAGGCGAGCCGATGCCCATGCCCGGTATCCCGGAGTCACTGAACGTGCTCTTGCATGAACTGCGCGGACTGGGGCTTAGTGTGAACCTGGTGTAATCTGCTTTTACGGGCCGTAGCCCGGTCAGAATTAGTTTTAGAAACGTATTAATACAACATTATATGTCATTCAGGAAAGACACCAAAGTAAAAAGCAGCAATTTCAATAAGATTTCCATTGGATTGGCATCTCCCGAGGAGATCCTGGAGAGATCCAGCGGGGAAGTCCTCAAGCCTGAGACCATCAACTACCGGACCTATAAGCCGGAAAGGGATGGCTTGTTCTGCGAACGGATTTTTGGTCCGGTAAAAGACTACGAGTGTCATTGTGGTAAATATAAGCGGATCCGTTATAAGGGGATCGTATGCGACCGTTGCGGGGTGGAGGTAACCGAGAAAAAGGTGCGCCGTGAGCGAATGGGTCACATTTCACTGGTAGTACCGGTGGCTCATATCTGGTATTTCCGTTCCCTTCCAAACAAGATCGGCTACCTGCTGGGACTTCCTACTAAGAAGCTGGATTCCATCATTTATTATGAACGCTACGTGGTGATTAATCCGGGGATCAAGATGGCCGACGGAGTCAACTACCTCGACTTCCTGACCGAAGATGAGTACCTGGATATCCTGGCCAGTCTGCCCAAGGAGAACCAGGTGCTGGAGGATGACCATCCGGATAAATTCATTGCCGGCATGGGTGCCGAAGGTCTGCACCAGTTGCTGGGACGGCTGAACCTGGATGAACTGTCTTACTCCCTGAGGCACAAAGCCAGTACTGAAACTTCCCAGCAGAGGAAGAATGAAGCGCTTAAGAGGCTGCAGGTGGTGGAGGCCTTCCGTGCCTCCAAGGGGGTGAATCGTCCGGAATGGATGATCGTCAAGGTGGTTCCTGTCATACCGCCGGAATTGAGGCCCCTGGTTCCGCTCGACGGGGGCCGATTTGCCACCTCCGATCTGAACGATCTTTATCGCAGGGTGATCATCCGCAACAACCGTTTAAAGCGTCTGATCGAGATTAAGGCTCCTGAAGTGATTCTCCGTAATGAGAAAAGGATGCTGCAGGAAGCCGTGGACTCTCTGTTCGATAATTCGAGGAAAGCCAATGCAGTGAAGACCGATGCCAACAGACCGCTTAAATCTCTTTCCGACAGTCTGAAAGGAAAGCAGGGACGTTTTCGTCAGAACCTGCTTGGAAAGCGGGTCGACTACTCGGCCCGTTCGGTGATTGTGGTTGGACCTGAGTTGCAACTGCACGAATGCGGACTGCCTAAAGATATGGCTGCAGAACTCTATAAGCCATTTATCATCCGCAAGCTGATTGAGCGCGGGATTGTGAAGACGGTGAAGTCGGCCAAGAAGATTGTGGACCGCAAGGATCCTGTGGTATGGGATATCCTGGAGAATGTATTAAAAGGACACCCGGTACTGTTGAACCGGGCACCAACGCTTCACAGGCTGGGTATCCAGGCCTTCCAGCCAAAACTGATCGAAGGGAAGGCCATTCAGCTGCACCCTCTGGTGTGTACAGCCTTTAACGCTGACTTTGACGGGGACCAGATGGCGGTGCATCTTCCGCTTGGAAATGCTGCTGTTCTGGAGGCACAGATCCTGATGCTTGCTTCTCACAATATCCTGAACCCTGCCAACGGAGCCCCCATTGCGGTTCCTTCGCAGGACATGGTACTGGGACTCTATTACATTACAAAAGCAAAACGGTCGACCGAAGAAGAGCCGGTTAAGGGCGAGAATATGATCTTCTATTCGGCTGAAGAGGTGATCATTGCCTACAATGAGAAACGTGCCGACCTGCACGCGGTTATTAAGGTAAGGATCCCTAAACCGGGGTCTGAGAATGGACAGACCGAACTGATCGAGACTACAGTGGGACGTGTCCTTTTTAATGAGTTTGTTCCCCGGGAGATCGGATTTATCAATGAACTCCTGACCAAGAAATCACTTCGTGATATCATCGGACGTGTTCTGAAGATCACCGGTACCGCCAAAACCGCCAAGTTCCTGGATAATATCAAGAACCTGGGTTACGGTATGGCCTTTAAAGGGGGACTCTCCTTTAATCTGGATGATGTGATCATTCCCGCCGAGAAAGAGACCTTCGTGAAAGATGGATACGCACAGGTGGATGAGGTGGTGGCCAGTTACAACATGGGTGTGATTACCAACAACGAACGATACAACCAGATCATCGACGTGTGGACCCACACCAATGCCCGTCTGACCCAGTTACTGATGAATCAGCTGAGTTCGGATAAGCAGGGATTCAACCCGGTTTATATGATGCTGGACTCGGGTGCAAGGGGATCCAAGGAGCAGATTCGCCAGCTTTCCGGTATGCGTGGTCTGATGGCCAAGCCCCAGAAAAGCGGTTCGACCGGTTCCGAGATTATTGAAAACCCGATTCTCTCCAACTTCAAGGAGGGGCTTTCGGTTCTGGAGTACTTCATCTCCACTCACGGTGCCCGTAAGGGTCTTGCCGATACGGCCCTCAAGACCGCCGATGCCGGTTATCTGACCCGTCGCCTGGTGGATGTAAGCCAGGATGTCATAATCCAGGAACCCGATTGCGGAACCTTGCGCGGACTGGTAGCTTCCGCGATTAAGAAAAATGAGGAAGTTGTGGAAACCCTGTACGAGAGGATCCTGGGACGGACCACCGTACATGATGTATACCATCCCCTTACGGGTGAACTCGTAATTGCTTCCGGAGAAGAGATTACCGAAGAGATTGCAAGCGTTATCGAAGAGTCGCCCATCGAACAGGTGGAGATTCGTTCCGTACTGACCTGCGAATCCAAGAAAGGGGTATGCGCCAAATGTTACGGTCGAAACCTGGCTATCGGTAAGATGGTACAGATGGGTGAAGCCACCGGTGTGATCGCTGCACAGTCCATTGGAGAGCCCGGTACACAGCTTACCCTCCGGACCTTCCACGTTGGGGGTACCGCTTCCAACATCACCTCGGAATCCAACGTGATTTCCAAGTATGATGGCATCGTGGAGATTGAAGAACTGCGTACGGTAAGCTCCAAGAATCCGGAGACCGGAAACAAGATGGAAATCGTGATCGGTCGACTGGCGGAACTTCGCGTACTGGATAAAAACACCAGAATTGCATTAACCACACATACCATTCCTTACGGATCCAAGCTTTATACAAAGGATGGAGCCGAAGTGAAGAAGGGAGACCTGATGTGTGAATGGGATCCATATAATGCGTTGATTATCAGTGAAGCTGCCGGTAAGGTAAGCTTTGATAATGTCATTGAGGGAATCACCTTCAGGGATGAATCGGATGAGCAGACCGGTTTCAAGGAGAAGGTGATCGTCGAGAGCCGCGACCGCACCAAGAACCCGCTGATCAGAATTCTTGACAGCAAAGGGGAACTGGTGAAGAACTACAACCTTCCGGTTGGAGCGCATATTGCGGTAAACGAAGGAGATAAAGTGGCCGCCGGTGAGGTTCTGGTGAAGATACCGAGAGCGGTTGGGAAATCCGGGGATATCACCGGTGGACTGCCACGGGTGACCGAGCTCTTTGAAGCCAGGAATCCTTCCAATCCTGCTGTGGTTTCGGAGATCGACGGGGAGGTCGAATTTGGTAAGATCAAACGTGGTAACCGTGAGATTGTCATTACCTCCAAGGCCGGAGAAGTGAAGAAATACCTGGTTCCGCTGTCCAAACAGATCCTGGTACAGGAGAATGATTACGTCAGGGCCGGGATTCCGCTATCTGACGGAGCCATTACGCCAGCCGATATCCTGGCCATTAAAGGGCCTACCAAGGTCCAGGAGTATATCGTGAACGAAGTTCAGGAGGTATACCGGATGCAGGGGGTGAAGATCAATGATAAACACTTTGAGATCATTGTCCGTCAGATGATGCGTAAAGTAGAGATCGTGGATCCGGGCGATACCAAATTCCTGGAAAAGCAGGTGGTGGACAAGCATGATTTCATGGATGAGAACGACTGGATCTACGGCAAGAAAGTAGTTGTGGAAGCCGGGGACTCTCAGGAATACATTCCCGGCATGATTATTACTGCCCGGAAATTGAGGGACGATAACTCTGTGTTAAAGCGGAAAGACCTGAAACTGATCGAAGCCAGGGATGCGGTTCCTGCCACCTCATCGCAGGTACTCCAGGGGATCACAAAAGCTGCCCTGCAGACCAATAGTTTCATCTCCGCTGCCTCCTTCCAGGAGACTACCAAGGTGCTGAACGAAGCTGCCATTTTTGGAAAAGTGGATATCCTCGACGGACTGAAGGAGAATGTGATTGTAGGTCACCAGATCCCGGCTGGAACCGGATCCAGGATCTATAACAACCTGGTGGTAGGTTCCAAGGAAGAGTATGAACGACTCACATCCGGTATCGTTGAGAGCGAAAACCCTGAAGAGACAAAAGTGAAAGAATCTGTGAAGCAGTAAGTACATATCAGATGGAAGATAAAGCCAAAAAGAACCAGATCAACATTGAGTTGAAGGAGGATGTTGCCCAGGGCACTTACTCCAACCTGGCCATCATTACCCATTCTGCGTCCGAGTTTGTTCTGGACTTTGTGAGGGTGATGCCGGGGGTACCCAAGGCCGAGGTGAAGTCCAGGGTGATCCTGACCCCGGAACATGCCAAACGACTGCTCAAGGCCCTTCAGGACAATGTGGAGAAGTATGAGAAGGCCCATGGGAAGGTGAAGAACATCGAACCGGGCGGTCCCATTATGCCGATGAATTTCGGGGGGCCGACCGGGCAGGCCTGATTTATCTGAATTAGCTATTGATTTCCAGAAGGCTGTTCCGGGAGGGATGGCCTTTTTGTATAAAAAAGCCACCTGGCTGAGGCACAGGTGGTCTTGATTATTCGGGTTTGAACAGGAAGCTGCTTATTCCTTGATGCGGATCTCGGAGGTGATTTCCATAACCTTTCGGTAAACGACACTTACACCGCAGTACTTTTCCTCAGAAAGCCTGACTGCCTTTTCGATCTTATCCATGGGAAGATTATCTCCCTCTATCTCATAAATCACATGCATTTTATGGAAGTGCTTGGGGTGCTCATCTGTTAAATCACCTTCCACGATCACATTCAGGCTTTTCAGTTCCACCCTCATTTTTGCCAGGATGGATATCACATCCATAGCGGTGCACCCCCCCAGAGCTGCCAGCATCAGTGGTTTGGGGCGCGGACCTTTGTCCTGCCCGCCTACTTCCACTTTGGCATCAATCATTACTTTGTGTCCGTTGATCTCCGATTCAAAGGACATATTCTCGAGCCACTTTGTGCTAACAACTTCTTTTTCTTTCACTGCCATGTTCAATCTGTTTTTAAAATATTACCCTACCCGCTAATATAGGGTAAATTTGGGGTATATAAAGCTCTTTATATCTTCAGCTCCGAGAGAATTTCTTTCGATGACCTGAGATACTCCGCTGCACTTAGCGAAGCGATGGTTCCGTCGGCCACGGCCGTGGTGACCTGCCTGTATTTTTTCTGGATGCAATCGCCTGCGGCGAATACTCCGGGCAAACCGGTCTTCATTTCCTGTTCCACCAGGATCTCTTTTCGATCGTTCAGCGGGATGATCCCTTCCAGGTCGCTGGTATTGGGTATGTATCCGGCAAAAATAAAGACCCCGTCAATATTCATGGTGGAGGTTTTCCCCGTGGGCAGATGTTCCATACTTATCTCCTGCAGGACCCCGTTCCCCGAGAAGGAACGCAGTTCCGACTCCATCATGAATTCGATCTTAGGATTCGATTCAGCCTGTTCAACAGCATGCCTAAAAGCCTGGAAATGATCAAACTGATGCACGATGGTTACTTTTTTGGCAAAAGTGGTAAGCGCAACAGCCTCTTCCAGCGCCGAGTTGCCTCCGCCAACGACGATCACTTCTTTTCCGGTGAAAAATTCTCCATCACAGGTGGCACAGTAGGAGATGCCGCTCCCCTTGAATTCCTCTTCACCGGGCAGGTGCAGGGGCCTTGGTCTGCCTCCGGGGGTCAGGATCACGCTTCGGGAACGGAATTCCGTGCCGTTTTCCAGGACCAGGCGTTTGATATCGCCTTCCAGATCGTAGCTATGGATTTTCAGGTTGGATTTGATCTTGCATCCAAACTCTTTGGCCTGCTTCTTCATGGTAGAGGCGAGCAGGTAACCATTGGTTTTTTCAACCCCCGGGTAGTTGGCAATCTCATCAGTGAGCACCATCTGTCCGCCAATCGCGCCCTCGTTCAGGATCAGGGTGGAGAGACGGGCCCGTGAACTGTAAATGCCGGCGGTGAGGCCTGCAGCCCCACCACCGACTATAATCACATCAAAAATCTCTTCCTCTCTCATGCTTAAGCTTTTTCCACCGTTGAGGTGCTGAATTGTTCATCCAGGATGGCAGTCACCTGCTGCATGTTCTGGATGCTGCTGGTTGCTTTTGCTACTTTTCCGTTTTTATAATACATGGTAAAGGGAAGACCCATAAATCCGCGGCAGGCCTCGTCATTACGGATGATGCCTGCTTCGGGAGAATCGAAGGCCATCACGGCGAACTTCACATCGCTACGCTCCTCCTCAAGTTCCTCCATCACATCATATACGGGGATACACATGGGACCCATGCGGCCGCAGCAAACCATCACATTCTCGTTCTCAGCTATCATCTTTTCCAGTTCTGCTGCAGTCTCTATCTCGTGTAAATTGGTGTGTAACATTTTCATTTTTCCTGTTTTTTTTGATTAATTATTTATGTCGTTTCGACGGTGCAAAGATCCTGTTTTTGCCCGGAAGTCTCAGCATATTGGATACGGGGATTTGATAGCTTTTTTGCTATTATTTTTCAACTATCTTTGGATTGTTTTTTGAGAAAGGGGCAGAAACAGACAGATGGCAGATCAGAATCATCACCGGAATGGTGGTAAACGGAAGAATGAACCGGACTGTTTTCAGCTGATTTCCAGGGAAGATCTGGAGTCTCTCAGCGAAAACCGGACACAGATCACCTATCTGAAAGGGGAAACTGTATTTAAACAGGGGGCCTTTGCCCCGCATGTACTCTTTATCCAATCGGGATTAATCAGGGTCTACCTCCAGACCGGCCGGAACAGGGTACAGAACCTGTGGATCTCAAAAAGCGGTGACTTTCTGGCATTTTCCTCTCTGTTTGGAGAACGGACCTATACCTACTCGGCAGTAGCAATGAAAGACGCTGAATTGCTGATGATAGATAAAGAGAGCCTGAGGAAGCTCCTGCAAACCAATCCCGAATTCGGTTTTCGGATCACCTCCAAAAACTACCATTCGGAGAAACACCTGATGGAGCTGGTGGCAAGCCTTTCCTATAAACAGATGCGTGGAAAGCTGGCCACTGCGCTGCTCTACCTCAACTCGGAAAACTTCCTGGGGGAAGAGGTTTTTACTTACCTTTCAAGGCAGGATATTGCCGATTTTGCTTCTATTTCGGTGGAGAGTGTGATTAAGTTTCTGAAGGAGTTTGAAAAGGAGGGAATCCTGGTCCTCGAGAATAAGAACATTCTCATCAGCGATCCGGAACGGCTGGGAGTAATCAGTGCTACCGCTTAGCAGGATCGTGGCCTTTTTGTATTGATTTTAGATAACCTTGTTTCTATGTGCCGTTTTTAGAATTCTTTTATATTTGTCAGGACTTAAAATCAGATTCATATGCGTATTCTCGTTTGTATAAGTAATGTACCGGATACCACCACCAAGGTGAAGTTTTCGACCGATCTCACCAGCTTTGATGACAGCGGGGTTCAGTGGATTATCAATCCCTGGGATGAACTGGCACTGACCAGGGCCATGGAGCTGAAGGAAGATGCCTCCAATCCGGTATCCGGAGTAAGTGTGGTAAGCGTTGGGTCCGCCCTGGTGGAACCCACCCTTCGAAAAACGCTGGCCATTGGAGCCGACGACGCCATCCGCGTAGATGCAAATTCTTCTGATGCACATTATGTGGCAGCTCAACTGGCAGCAGTTGCGGCCAATGGCGATTATGGCGCGATCCTTTGCGGAATCGAGTCCAGCGACTATAACGGCTCGGCCGTCGGAGGAATGATCTCGGAGATCCTGGGTATTCCTTCAGTTTCGGCCGTATCCGGACTGAAATTTGCAGGCGATAAGGTAGTCCTTTCCCGGGATATCGATGGAGGCAAAGAGGAGGTAAGTGTTCCTGCCCCCTTTGTGGCTGTTGTTCAGAAGGGCATTGCCAGGGAACCACGGATCGCTGCCATGCGCGGGATCATGATGGCCAGGAAAAAGCCTTTACAGGTGGTCCCTGCAGTGGAGGCAGAAACATTTACTGCTTATAAGTCTTTTGCCATGCCGGAACCGAAAGCCCCCTGCAGGATGGTGGATGCGGATAATGTGAAAGAACTGGTCCATCTTCTTCAGAATGAGGCTAAAGTTCTTTGATCCTTTATATTAACTTATTAACGCACTAAGCTAAATTATATGTCAGTATTAGTTTATACAGAAAACTGGGATGGAAAATTCAAGAAACTCTCTTATGAATTGGTATCCTATGCGAAAACTGTGGCCGCTTTGGCTGGGGGCGATGTAACTGCTCTCTCCATCGGATCCGTGGACCAGGATGAACTGTCGACCCTGGGCAACTATGGGGCCTCCCTGGTATTGAGTGCGGATGCAGCTCCATCCGGACTCGATAACCAGGTCTACACCTCCATCATTGCTGCTGCCATGGAGAAGTGCGGAGCCAGGATACTGGTGCTTGCGCATAACAATACGGGCAAGGCTCTTGCGCCCCGTCTCTCTGTGAAGCTGAAGGCCGGACTGGCTGCAGCGGTGATTGCGGTACCTGAGTCTGCCGGTCCCCTGGTAGTGAATAAAAAAGTATACAGCGGGAAAGCCTTTGCCAAGGTTGAGATCCTTACGGATAAGGCGATCCTGACCCTGTCTCAGAATTCTTTTGAGATTTGTGAAACAGGTGGGACTGCCACCGTGGAAGCCTTTGATCCGGATGTGGATGTGGCTGCCGCTGCTACTTCCATCCAGGATGTACAGAAGCAGGAAGGGAAACTGTTGCTGAGCGATGCCGATGTGGTTATTTCAGGTGGCCGGGGGATGAAATCACCGGATAACTGGGCGCCCATTGAAGAACTGGCCACCCTGCTGGAAGGAGCCACTGCCTGCTCCCGTCCGGTCTCGGACGAGGGGTGGAGACCACATTCAGAGCATACCGGGCAGACCGGGAAAATCATTGCCCCTAACCTCTACATGGCTTTTGGGATCTCCGGTGCCATTCAACATCTGGCTGGAGTCAGTTCTTCCAAATGCATTGTGGCGGTGAACACTGACAAGGATGCCCCGATATTCGAGGCAGCCGATTACGGGATTGTCGGTGATGCCCTTAAAGTGCTTCCCGAACTGATCAGTGAGATCCGGGCTGCCAGGGCTCAGTAGTTTACTTAATCCCTCTTCTATGGACAAACAGCTTATCTTCCTGCTTGTACTGGTACTTACGCTGCTGGTTTTTGCTTTTACACTGCGCAGATACATCGCTTATTTCAGGCATACCCGGAAGGGCTTTCCGGTTAAGCAGCTCGGACGAAGGTTCGGGGTGATGATGGAGGTGGCCGTCGGCCAGACCAAAATTTTCCGCCGTCCGCTAATGGGTCTCTTGCATGCTCTGGTATTCTGGGGCTTCCTGGTCATCCTGATCGGGAGCATCGAGATGCTTATTGACGGCCTTGCCGGAACCGAACGGGTACTCTCCTTCCTGGGAGGCTTTTATAATTTTATCATGGCCTCTGGCGATATTTTTGCCCTGATCATTGCCCTGGCCATCCTGGTTTTTCTTTTCCGGCGCGTTTTTCTGCATGTGAAGCGATTCTCGGGAATTGAAATGAAGCATATCTCGCACCTGGATGCCAATGTGGCTCTGACCATGATCCTGCTACTGATGGTATCCCTGCTGGGTATGAATACCTTCTATATCCAGTCGGCCACCCATGCAGGTCACGAGGTGGCAGGATTATTTCCGGTAAGTAAGGTGCTGGCAGGATGGATCGACGCCGGGGATCAGAACGAATTCTGGCACCAGTTGAACTGGTGGGCCCATATCGGACTGATCTTTGTGTTTGCCAACTACCTTCCCTATTCCAAGCATTTTCACGTTTTTATGTCTGTTCCCAATGTTTTTCTGAGCAGGCTGGAACCCCTTGGAAAAGTGGATACCATGGAAAGCATTACCAGGGAGGTGAAGATCATGATGGATCCCGGCCAGGCCTTTGCTTCCCCCCCGGAGGGTGCCGAAGCTGAGGAAGAGGTTCCGGAGCGTTTCGGGATTCTGGATGTGGAGGACGTAAGCTGGAAAAATTACTTTGATTCCCTGGCCTGCACCGAATGCGGCCGGTGTACAGCGGTTTGTCCGGCCAATATCACCGGGAAAATGCTGTCGCCGCGGAAGATCATCATGGATGTCAGGGCCCGGATGAAAGAGAAAGGTCCGGGTCTGATCAGGAAGGGGAAAGAGTACTCTGACAACCGCACCCTGCTCAGGGATTATATTTCGGAAGAGGAACTCTGGGCCTGTACCTTGTGTAATGCCTGTGCCCAGGAGTGTCCCATTAATATCAATCATCCGTCCATCATTCTTGGAATGCGGCGTTACCTGGTTATGGAGGAGTCGGCCGCACCTGGCGAATTGAATGCCATCTTCTCCAATATTGAGAATAACGGTGCCCCCTGGCAGTTCTCCCCGGAGGATCGTGTGTTATGGGCCGAAGGAAAAGTGGAGGTGCCGCTGATGGCCGATTTGATGGCCAGGGGTGAACAGCCTGAATACCTGCTTTGGGTGGGCAGTGCCGGTGCCTTTGACGACCGTTACAAGCAGGTGAGTGTGGCCTTTGCCAGGATTCTGAACCACCTGGGAATCTCCTATGCCACTCTGGGGGCGGAAGAGTCCTCCAGTGGAGATGTGGCCCGACGGGCAGGGAATGAAATGCTTTTCCAGATGCAGGCTTTGATGAACATGGAGATCCTGAACGGATACGAGGTGAAGAAAATCATCACCTGCGATCCACATGCCTACAATACCCTGAAGAATGAGTATCCGGAACTGGGAGGGGAATATGAAGTTTTTCATCATTCCCAGTTCTTGCGTGACCTGATGAAGGATGGAAAATTATCTCTGAACGGAGGCTCGCTGGCCGGAAAGACGATAACCTATCACGACCCCTGTTATCTGGGGCGTGCCAACGGGGAGTACAGGGCTCCGCGTGAGCTGCTGGAGGCTCTGGGAACAACCGTGGAAATGAAGCGGAACAAGAGTTTTGCACTCTGCTGTGGTGCCGGTGGCGGACAGATGTTCAAGGAGGCTGAAAAAGGGCAGAAGGAAGTATTCATGGAGCGGACCGAAGATGCACTGGAGACCGGTGCCAATATCATCGCCACGGCTTGCCCTTATTGTATGGTGATGATGACCGACGGACTGAAGTATAAGAACAAAGAGGAAGAGATCAGTAATTATGACATTGCTGAGCTGGTAGCCCGGAATCTTGGATTATAATAACTATTAAGCAAATAACTAATGGAAGAGAAAAGACTAATTACCGGCGGTGAATTTTTGGTGAAAGAGACCAGTCCAGCCGATGTGTTTATTCCTGAAGAGCTCGACGAAGAGCAGCGAATGATCGGGGAGTCCTGCAAGGATTTTTTGAACGCAGAGGTATTTCCAGTGGCGGATCGCATTGACGCCCAGGAGGAAGGTCTTATGAGGAGTCTGATCGAGAAGAGCGGTGAATTGGGATTGCTTGGCATTGCCATTCCCGAGGAGTATGAAGGATTCGGGCAGAATTTTATTACCACCATGTATGCCAGCGAGGTTATGGGAGCCGGTTATTCCTATGCCGTGGCTTATTCCTGTCACACGGGGATCGGGACCCTGCCCATTCTGTATTATGGCAATGAGGAGCAGCGTGCCCGTTACATTCCGCAGCTGGCCACAGGAGAAAAGGTGGGGGCGTACTGCCTGACCGAGCCGGGGGCCGGATCGGATGCCAACTCCGGAACCACCAAGGCAATTCTGTCAGAAGACGGGACGCATTACATTCTGAACGGGGCCAAGATGTGGATTACCAACGCCGGGTTCGCGGATGTATTTACTGTATTTGCCAAAATTGATAACGATCGGGTACTGAGTGCCTTTATCCTGGAACGCAATTTTGAAGGGATCACCTTTAATCCCGAGGAAAAGAAGATGGGGATCAAGGGATCATCGACCCGGCAGATCTTTTTTAATGATGTGAAGGTGCCGGTAGAGAATCTGCTGGGTAAACGTGGTGAGGGCTTCCGGATTGCCCTGAACATCCTGCATATGGGACGGATCAAGCTGGGGGCCAATGTAATTGGCTCCGCCAAGATGGCTGTAGACCAGTCGGTGGGATATGCCAACGAACGAAAGCAGTTTAACAGCCTGATCTCTCAGTTTGGAGCCATTAAGCATAAACTGGCCGAACAGGTGATCCGCACCTTTGCCACGGAGAGTTCGGTGTACCGTGCCAGCCAAGCCCTGGATGATGCCATCGAATATTATGTGGCCCATGGGGACGACAAGGGGCGCAGTACCATGGAGGCCTTTAACCATTTCGCCGTGGAAGCAGCAGCCATGAAAGTCTTCGGATCCGAATCGCTGGACTATATCGTGGATGAGGGGGTACAGATCCACGGAGGCATGGGTTTCTCTGCAGAGATGATGATCGACAAGGGATACCGCGACTCCAGGATCAACCGGATCTTTGAGGGAACCAATGAAATCAACCGCCTCCTCCTGGTGGACAACATTCTGAAGAAAGGCGCCAAAAAGGTGCTTCCTGTTTTCGAATTGGGAGAGCAGGCCTTGCAGGAGGTGAAGGGACTCAAAGGGGCTCCCGCGCCGGCCGGGTCTTATTTTGAGGAGAAGGATCACTATGTGGCCAATTTCAAGAAAGTGGTGCTGATGCTGCTTAAATCGGCTTCAGATGCTTTTGGCCGCCAGCTTGTACATGAGCAGGAAGTGCTCAGCAATATCTCAGACTGTATTATCCAGACCTATGCAGCGGAATCGGTGGTGCTTCGCCTGAAGAAGATGGAATCCCTGAAGGGGGAGGGTGAAATGGCACTTTACCGGGATATGGCTGACGTATTTGTTTACGACGTTGCTGCCCGCATCATGAAATATGCCAGGGACTCGGCCAACTCTTTTGCAGAGGGTGAAGCAGCTGAGCTTCTGGAGAAAGGGATATCCTGCTTTACCAAGGTGGCAGCTGTGAATGTAAAGGAAGCGCGCAGAAGGATTGCCGACCGTTTGATAGAAGAGAACCATTACTGTTTCTAATTTCTGAATCATCGAATCGCCCGATTCTTATAATATTGTTATGATGGGTGCCGGGAATGTGTCAACACACATTTCCCGGCATTTTCATTCTGCAGGGCACCGGATAAGCTGTATCTACTCCAGAACGGAGGAGTCTGCCAGGCGGCTGGCGGGCGAACTGGGCGTGCCCGGCACTTCGGAGATGGAAGAGGTACCCCGGGAGGCCGATTTTTACATTCTGGCTGTATCTGATCGTGCGGTCGCCGGCTTATGCAGAAAATTCGGGCATACCAGGGGGATCTGGCTTCATACGGCAGGGTCGCTTCCCATGAATCTTTTTCAGGGCATCTTTGAGCAATACGGGGTGCTCTACCCTCTGCAGACACTCAGCCGGTCCCGCTCCCTGGAACCTGCCCGGATTCCCTGCCTGGTGGAGGGCTCCTCGCCTGAGGTAAGTGAAAAAGTAAAAAAACTGGCGTCGTCCGTTTATCAGAGTGTGGAAGAGGTGGATTCGCCAAAGCGCCTGGTGATTCACGCCGCGGCTGTATTTGCCAATAACTTCACGAATCACATGGTTCATATTGCCCGGCAGTTAATCAGGGCCCAGAAGCTCGATCCCGGACTGCTGGATCCCCTGGTGAAGGAGACCTTTGAGAAGATCATAGCATTGGGTGCCCTTGAGGCGCAGACGGGACCAGCGGTGCGGGGTGACCGGGAAACCATGAATAAACATATAGAATTGCTGAAGGACCTTCCTGAATGGCAGAAATTGTATACTTTTATGAGCCGGGAAATAGGGAGGTCCCGGGATCAGGAAGACTCTGATTTTTTTTACTTGCATGACAAATTTTAAAGAAGGATTACAGGCGGTAAAGGCTTTCGTATTTGATGTGGACGGTGTTTTGAGCCGTCCGGAAGTTTACCTGCATCCCACCGGGGAGATTATGCGTTCCATGAACACCAAAGATGGGTATGCCCTGCAGTATGCGGTCAAACGCGGCTATCCGGTTGCGATTATTACCGGAGGGAATACCGAGTCGGTAGCCCTGCGTTTTAAGGGCCTCGGGATCACGGATATTTTTCTGGCCTCCTCCTGCAAATTGGACGATTTCAAGGATTTCCTGTTCAAATATGATCTGGAGCCGGAAGAAATCCTTTACATGGGCGATGACCTGCCCGATCTGGAGGTGATGAAGATAGTCGGAGTCCCTTGTTGTCCCGCCGATGCCGTGGAAGAGGTGAAATCGGTGTCGCATTATATCTCTCCTTTTAAAGGGGGTAAAGGGTGCGTCCGGGATGTGATGGAGCAGGTACTCCGGCTCCATGGCTGCTGGAACAACGGAGAACCATTTAGCTGGTAACTGAAAAAATAATGGTAGGAAAGCTCCGCTCCATATTCAGCCTGGTCAGGTTCTCAAACCTGCTCATCATCGCATTCACTCAGTATTCCATGCGCTATCTCCTGATGAAACCACTGCTTCCATCGGATTCCTTTGAACTCCAGTTCGGGGATTTTCAGTTTGCGCTTCTGGTCTTTTCCACTATGCTGATTGCTGCCGCCGGATATATTATCAATGACTACTTTGATACCAGGGCCGATCTGATCAACAAGCCGGCCCGGGTGGTGGTCGGAGTAAGCATCAGCCGGAAAGTGGCCATGATCCTTCATATGATATTGAATATTCTTGGAGTCGGGATTGGTGTTTACCTGGCATTTTATGTGGGGCTCCCCTCTCTGTCCCTGGTCTTTGTTCTGTCAACAGGTTTACTCTGGTTTTATTCCACCAATTATAAAAAGCAGTTTCTGGTGGGCAATCTGGCGGTCGCTTTTCTGACCGCTCTGGTTCCCCTGATGGTGGTGCTGTTCGAGATTCCCCTTCTGAACAGGGAGTATGGCGAAATCATGATCCGTTACGATGCCGATTTTAATTACCTCTTTGCCTGGGTGAGTGCCTTCAGTTTTTTCGCCTTTGCGACCACCCTGATCAGAGAGATCATCAAAGATGCAGAGGACCTGGAGGGGGATCATGCCTACGGGATGAAGACCGTCCCCATCAGGCTCGGGACTTTCTGGACCAGGGTGGTCCTGGTGGTTTTGATAACAATAACGCTGGGTGCCTTGATTTATCTGCTGTTCAGCTATATATTTTTCTCGGTCGATCCGGCCGATTATATCTCCCTGGCTTATTTTGCCCTGTTCCTGCTGCTGCCTCTGATTCTTCTGGCCATCCAGGTGATCACAGCCCGGGATAAGAGGGCTTACCATCGTGCCAGTACCCTGATCAAGCTGGTGATGCTGTTCGGGATACTTTATTCGGTGGTGGTATTTTACCTGGTTAGTTTCAAGTATTAGCGCTTGTTGGATCCATGGAGCTCATATGAAATTTTACTGGCCTCCCGGTCGCCCAGGAGATCGGCCCTGATGAAGGGGCTGGGTATCCCTTTCAGGGTGGTTAAAACGGAACATGCCGACGAGAAGTATCCGGCAGATCTTTCCGGGGGGGAAATTGCCCGCTATCTGGCAGAGCATAAATCGGAGTCTTATACGGGGACTCTGGAACTCCATCAGGTATTGCTTACGGCCGATACCATTGTATGGCACAGGGACAGGGAGCTGGGAAAACCCATTAACCGGAAGGAGGCCATGGAGATGTTAAGGCAGCTTTCCGGAGATACCCATCAGGTATTTACCGGAGTTTGTCTCCGGTCGGTCCGGGCGAGCACCTCCTTTTTTGCGGTAAGCGATGTGACATTCTCCAGGCTCGACAGTCAGGAAATCGGGCACTATGTGGACCAATTCCGGCCTTTTGATAAAGCAGGCGCGTATGGCATACAGGAGTGGATCGGACTCATTGCAGTGGAGAAGATCGTGGGGAGCTATTTTAATGTTATGGGCCTTCCCGTGCAGAGAGTCTATAGCGAGTTAAAGAGATTTATAGGTAAGTAATGCATATTAAACTGAAAAGATGAAGAGTACACTTAAACAATCAGGGAACAGAATTAATGTGTTGATGGTGGCCGTTTTAATGGCCTCCGGCATCCTGAACATCCGGGCCGATGAAGGCATGTGGATTCCTATGCTGCTGGAAAAATACAGCATAGGCGAGATGCAGGAGGCCGGTTTAAGGCTTAGTGCCGAAGATATTTACAGCATCAATCAGGATTGTCTGAAGGATGCCCTGGTGATCTTTGGTGGAGGATGCACCGGAGAGATGATTTCGGCCGATGGCCTCCTGCTTACCAACCACCACTGCGGATATGGAGCCATCCAGAGACACAGCTCCGTGGAGAACGACTACCTGACCAATGGATTCTGGGCCAGAAGCAGGGAGGAAGAGCTTCCCAACGAGGGCTTGCGTGTGACCTATCTCCGCCATATGAAAGATGTTACCCTGGACATGGAGGAGGGGATGAACGGGGAGATGGACCCGGAAGAGGCCAGGCGGCAGACCGAACTTAATATGGGAAAACTAATCCAGGAGGCCACTGAAGGAAGCCATTACAGCGCCATTGTGAGGCCCTTTTACTATGGCAATGCCTATTATATGTTTGTTTACGAGACCTTTCATGATGTACGGCTGGTAGGTGCACCTCCCGAGGCCATTGGTAATTTCGGTGCCGACCAGGATAACTGGATGTGGCCGCGGCATACGGGTGATTTCTCCATCTTCCGGGTATATGCCGATCAGGAGAATATGCCTGCCGGCTATGATCCGTCCAATCGACCCTATAAGCCCAGGAAACATCTGGAGATTGCAGCAGGTGGGGTAGAGGAGGGCGACTTTACCATGGTGATGGGATATCCGGGCTCTACCACCCAATACCTCTATTCGGCCGAGGTACGGTCCATGCTGGAGACCTCACTGCCCATGAAGATCGGACTTCGCACGACCAGGCTGGAGATCATGGATCGCTATATGCGGGCCGATGACGTGGTGCGGATTCAGTATGCCAGTAAATACAGGGGGGTAAGTAATGCCTGGAAGAAGTGGCAGGGGATTATCCTTGGTCTGACCAGGAACCAGGCTGTGGAGCTTAAGCTGGAGGAAGAGGAGCAATTCCGGGCCTGGGTGGAAGACAGCGGGGAGCGCACTCTGAAATACGAGGATGTTCTGGATGAGTTTGCCCGCCTGTATAAGGAGATAGGGCCTTACGAGATGGCCGTGGAAATGATGAATGAATCGGTCAATACCATTGAGCTTTTCAGACAGTCTTCCCGCATTCAGCAGATGATGCTCCAGGGGGCTCCCAGGGAACGGATCGAAAGGCAGATGGAAGGCTTCTACAAGAATTTTTACCGGCCCCTGGACCAGGAGATTTGTGCCGCTATGCTGGAGGCCTATTTCACTCAGATGCCTGCAGCGTTTGCACCCGCATGCGGAGAGGAGATCCAGGTCAAGTATAAAGGCGACTACCAGGCTTATGCAGAGGCACTGTACAACAAAAGTGTCTTTAACCGGCCTGAGAAGTTCGGGAAACTGCTGGATACATATGAGAAAGATGCAGAAAAGGGGATCAAAGCCTTTCAGAAAGATCCCGTCGTGGCAACGAATACCCAGTTTTCAGATCTGCTGATGCAGGAGGCTGGTCCTGTCTATGGCAAGATTCGGGAGTTAATGGACAGAAACTATAAGATCTATATGGCCGCCCTGCTCGAAAAAGAGAAGGACCGCAGGCTCTATCCCGATGCCAACTTCACCATGCGCTTCACTTACGGGAAGGTGGATGGCTATCAGCCCGGGGATGGGGTGGAGTACGGGTATTATACCACCCTTTCGGGTGTTATGGATAAGTCGACAGAGGGTTTTGTGGACTATGTGGTCCCGGAAAAACTCAGAGAGCTTTATGAAGCCAGGGATTACGGGAAGTATGGAGTGAATGGCACCATGCCGGTCTGTTTTGTAGCCTCCAACCATACCTCCGGGGGGAATTCAGGGAGCCCGGTGATGGATGCCGATGGCCGTCTGATCGGGATCAATTTTGACCGCAACTGGGAGGGCACCATGAGTGATGTGCATTACGATCCATCCCTGTGCCGAAATATCTCTGTGGATATCCGCTATGTGCTGTTCATCATCGATAAGTTTGCAGGTGCGGGTTATCTGCTAAATGAAATGGAAATTGTCTGGTAGCACCTGTAACGGGCGGAATGGGAAGCGATAACAGAAAAGGAACTCTTTATGCTTTGCTCACGGCATCGCTGTGGGGCTTTATGGCGATCATCCTCAAGGTGATCACCTATGAGCTGCCTCCGGTGACTGTCGTCTGGTTCCGCTTTGCCATTGCTTTTCTGATCCTGTCATCCTGGACCCTTATCTTCAGGCGAAGGGACTTCAGGATCTTTCTGCGCCCCCCCTTATTGCTGATTCTTGCGGCTTTCTTTCTGGCCGGGAATTACACAGGTTTTATCACCGGGATCAAGTATGTGTCCCCGTCGACTTCCCAGGTGTTTATTCAGATTGCCCCGGTCAGCTTTGCCCTGTCGGGGATTCTGATCTTCCGGGAGCATGTGAACTGGAGGCACATTGTGGGATTTGTGCTGGTTCTTTCCGGGATCGGACTCTTCTATTCGGAACAGTTGAAAGAGCTGGCATCTGGGGGAGAGCATTTTACCAGAGGAATGTTGCTGGTGCTGGGTGGGGGGCTCTCCTGGGCAGCTTTTGCCACGGCCCAGAAGTCCCTGTTAAAACGGATCGGGCCCAACCAGCTGAACCTGTTTATATACGGGGCCTGCATGCTGGTCCTTGCCCCGCTGGTTAAGTTTTCCTTTCTGGGAGGCATGCCGGCAGCCAACTGGTATATCCTGATCTATCTGGGACTGAACACCGTCCTGGCCTATGGCTCCCTGGCCCTGGCCATCAAACTTACCGAGGCCACCCGGGTCAGTGTAATCATTACCCTGAACCCCATCATTACCTTTGTAACCATGGCCATTCTGACCCGCCTGGAAGTCTCATGGATAGAACCCGAATCCTTCTCCCTGATCAGCTTTGCCGGTGCTCTGTCGGTGCTGGGCGGTGCCATTCTGGTGATTTATGCAGGTTGGAAAAAGAGATAAAAACAACCGGGGCTAGCGGGCCGGAAGCTTCTGGCAGGGTAGTATCCCCCTACGGATCATCGGAGCTATTTATCAGGCCCGGGCGTTTTCTTTCACAGGTGTAACGCTCTGAGATTGCAGAGTGCAACATCGGAATATTCTTATGGGATTAATTCATTCCGGAGGGGCATATTCATAAGGCAGCCAGTCAGCGATCCGTTCCAGGGACATGTTTCCGTACCAGATCAGGGCTTCCGGTTCGAAATAGCCATCTTTGGTGAAATTAACCCGGGGTCGCAGGAAGGAAACAGTTGTCAGGTAATAATCGTAGGCAATTTCGAGATCCCGGGGGTAAGAAAAATATTTCTTTCCAGGCTTTTCTTCCATCACAAAATTTTCATATTCCAGGGGATATATGCCATTGACCTCCAGAACCCTGAAACCTTCGTTTTTCAGTTTGTTTTGCCATAAGGCATTAAAAAAGTGCTTGGAAGAACCCAAATATGTCTTTTTTCGTCTTTCTTCAAACTCCTGTCTGCGGCCGGAGTTAGTTGCTAAATCCTGGTTAAAGGAGATGTTCCCCAGAAATCTGATGGTATTACTGGATTTCACGTATTCAAATTTATCCAGATAGTAAGTGATCCGGTAGCCCAGAGAATTATTCAGAATAATAAGGGGTTCACGTGCAAATGCTTTAATAGTATCCTGACTTGAATGATAGTTAAATGTTACAGCCTCTTCATTGAGAATGAAGCAGGCCTTTGCATTTTTTGAGCTCCCCAGGAACTCCTTCTTAAATTTTTTCAGATACATTTTTCTCTTCCTGACCAGAGAGGGGGACTCGATCGATATTTCGGGGATCTCGTACTTTACTTTGATTAGATTTACCTGAATAAACTCCTCTGTTTTCAAGGTGCTCAGAAAGGTGGTGTGGTAAGAAACCGCACTGATATACAAAGGTCTTCCGGGATATTTGGTCACCTCTATCTCAAATTCTCCATGTTCATCGCTGGTAGTACCATGGAAGGTCCCGTTTATATAGACAGAGGCATAGTCGATGGGTTCTCCGGACTCCTTGTCGACCACCCGACCGCGGATCACCTGGCCAAATCCAATGCCTGTGTAAAAACCCAGGAAGAGGAGAAGTAAGTGCTTTTTCATAGGTGGAGCAGGATCTGGTATTGCCGGAACCACGCTAATTTAGGAAAGATAATGCGAATATGCGCGTAGAAACAGGGAATTACTCTTTTGGGAGTGTCATGGCGAAGCAAAGGAATGCCAAGCAATTGTATTATACCTCAAATGGAAGTTGAATATATGTTCTGTGGATTGGCAGAAGATCTTCGATAGATAGTGCTTTCGACACATAAAACATTGATTAATCAAAGACTCAGAATAAGGTTAATGCTTTTAGGGGTAAAAAACTAAATTTGCCTCATGGCAGATTACGCGCATATAACACCAATTGTACTGAAATGGGCTCGAGAGTCCGCGCGAATTAGTATTGAATCTGCTGCCTCGAAGGTTTCTGTATCACCTGAGAGATACAAGGATTTGCTATTTCGAACGATTATGCACCATTTATTTTCATTAACTCAAAAGATTGGGGCGCAGCACAGTTATTCACTTTAGTACACGAGTTAGCCCATATCTGGATTGCTCAATCAGGAATCTCAAATGATATTGAATTACGCGAGCGCATTTCCCGTAGCTCTGCTGCGGGGTAAGCGAGCACATTTAAAATAAACAATTAATCGATGATTCCTCGCAGCTTGCTGCGAGGAGAATCAATCTATCAAGAACCTTATAGGCGAAAATCATCCGGTTGAAGCGTTTTGCATTGAAGTTGCTGCAAACGCACTGATTCCGTTAAAATACATTTCGGAACTTAGAAAACATATAACTACACCTGAGATAGTATATCAATACTCACGCAAGTTGGGAATAAGCTCGTATGCATTTATAATCAGGGCATTGAAGTTGAATCTTATTACGATTAATGAGTACACATCATTTAAAGCACAAGCAGAAGCAGGCTTTCAAGAATACCTGATAAAAGAGAAAGAAAAAAAGGCAAAGCAGAAGGAAAAAGATGGAGGGCCGAGCCCGTATTTACTGAGGTTGAATAAAAATGGCAGACTATTTACTCAAATTGTACTTGATGCTTATAAGGGTGGATTTGTTGAACCAAATATTGCAAGCTACCTACTTAATACGCCAACCAACAAATTTCCTAAACTGGAAGCTCAACTTTACAAATGATCTTTTCTGAAAAGAGATTCTGCCTTGATACAAATGTTCTAATACAGCCCTGGCAAAAGTACTATTCCCCAATACTCTGCCCTGACTATTGGGAAATACTCAATCAGCAAGGTTACAGCCATGAATTCTAATCGAATAAAGATACCCAACGTTTGTGACAATATGGGGGTGCCATGGATGAACGATTTTCAATTAGTAAAAGAATTGAATATTAGGTTTTCATGTGTTATAAAATGAAAATCAATAGTCAACGCAAGTTTCCAATTTTGCCAAACGATATACGATATTTATAAAGCCTGACCGTAGAATCACTAAAGCCGACCGTGTTGCAAGACCGATAGTTTTGTCAGGTTGAAAGACTCATTCACTCCTCTCTCTTCTTCTTTTTAAACAGCCTGGAGGTGAACAGCATAAAGGCTCCGAAGGCCAGCATCACCCCTCCGGAGAGGAGATTAATATTGTAGCCGAGCGAGGGTTCGTACATTTCAGTGTCGCCCGAGGTGACCAGGCCCAGGATGAGTAAAATCAGTCCCAGAATACTGAACATTAGTCCGATAGGTATTTTTATATCAAGTCCCATTGTATATCGTTTTTCTAGTTTACCAGACAATAATGGAAAGGATGATGAAGATCACGCCCACGACGACGGCCAGTACTTCAGGCTTTTGGTACCAGTGTTTTGAGTCGTCCTGTACCCTGGGGGTCAGTGAGTAGACCAGGCCTTTGAGTTCATCGTCGGTTTTCAGCTTTTTGGTCAGCAGGGTGATCACAAGCGTGAGCAGCAGTGCTGCGGAGAAGGCGTAGACCGCCGTCCAGTAGTTCTGCGCCATCTCACTGCCGTAGGTATGAACCCATCCGAAATATCCGCCTTTGACACCTGCTGCGGCACCTGCCGGAAGGGTTAATCCGTGGTGGATGGCCGCTGCAATGGTTCCGCCGATCAGACCCCAGAAAGCAGCATGTCCCGTGGTGCGTTTCCAGAACATACCCAGCAGGAAGGCTGCAAAGAGCGGGGCATTGACAAAGGCGAAGATCAGCTGAAGGAAATCCATCACATTATTGAAGGATCTGGCCACATAAGCCGTAATGATACTGACCAGTACCCCTACAACAGTGGTCCATTTCCCCACTTTCAGGTAGTGTGTATCACTCTTCCCGGGCTGGATATAGCTCTGGTAGATATCATAGGTAAATACCGTATTAAAAGCCGACACGTTTCCGGCCATACCCGACATAAAGGAGGCCATCAGGGCGGTTATTCCAAGTCCCAGCACCCCCATGGGCATATATCTCATCAGCAGCACCGGGATTACTTTGTCGAAATCCTGTACCGAGGTACCCGCTTTCAAAGGGATTTCCAGCTCTCCCATATTGGACAGCGCCAGGGCGATCATTCCCGGGACCACCACCAGCAGGGGCAGGAACATCTTGGGCAGGGCGCCGATAAGGGGAGTCTTGCGTGCGGCCGACATGGATCCTGCGGCCATCCCGCGCTGGACCACCAGGAAGTTGGTGCACCAGTAGCCGAAGCTCAGCACGAATCCGAGGCCAAAGAATACTCCGAACCAGTTAACACCCATTGGATTGTCTGTACTCCCGGTATACTTCCAGGAATGCAACATATCGGCGGGCAAATTGGCCTGAATGCCCTCCCATCCTCCGATTTCCTTCAAACCCACAAAGACCAGCGGGGCAAAGCCGATAACGATCAGGAAGAACTGCAACACCTCGTTGTAGATCGCCGAGGTCAGTCCGCCCAGAACCATATATACCAGTACGATAAACGCCGAAATAAGGAGATAGACATCAAATTCCCCGATCTGGAAGCCCAGGAAATTCCAGTCGATCTGCAGGGGCATAACTACCTGTGCCAGCAGTGCCAGGGCATACATGGATATACCGGACGAGAAGACAGTCATAATGGCAAAAGCAAAGGCATTGAAGCCCCTGGTTTTCTCATCGAAACGGAGCTTCAGGTATTCCGGCACCGAGCGGGCCTTGGATCCGTAATAGAAGGGCATCATAAAAATGGCCAGGAAGATCATGGCCGGAATCGCACCGATCAGGAAATGATGGATAATTATCATGCCGTATTTGGCGCCGGAGGCTGCCATGCCGATCATTTCGAGGGCTCCCAGATTGGCCGAAATAAAGGCCAGCCCGGTGACCCATGCCGGAAGCGACCGGCCCGCTTCCAGGAAGGCCTTTGAATCTTTCATGTAGCGTTTCAGAGCCCAGCCTATTCCCAGTACAAAGATGAAATAGATCAGGATAATGGTCCAGTCGATCGTACCCAGCGAAAATGTTGTTTGCATTTGAGGCGGATTAGTTAGCTTTCAATTATAAGCAAAAAACAGAAACAAAGAATTCAGGATTCATTCTAAATTATTCTATTTCCTTGAATTTTCCTGATGCAAGTGTTAGATTCACACTTAAAAGTATAAAAATTTTTAAACATACACTTTTACCATGGCCCAACTTGACTGGATTATTCTCGGACTCTTCTGCCTGGCGCTGATAGGAGTCATTTTATGGGTACTCAGACAAAAAGACAAGGACACTTCCGATTACTTCCTGGCAGGGCGGGATGCCACCTGGATCGCCATCGGCGCCTCCATCTTTGCTTCCAACATTGGTTCCGAGCATCTGGTGGGACTGGCAGGCACCGGGGCCACCAGCGGGATGGCCTTTGCGCACTGGGAGATGCATGGCTGGATGATCCTGATCCTGGGATGGCTCTTTGTCCCCTTTTACGCCCGGAGCGGCGTCTTTACCATGCCCGAGTTCCTGGAACGCCGCTACAATTCCAGGTCCCGGTCTTTCCTTTCCATTATCTCGCTGGTAAGTTATGTGCTGACCAAAGTGGCGGTTACGGTTTATGCCGGCGGGGTGGTTTTCAAGGATGTATTTAATATTGAGTATGTGACTATGTTCAATCAGCAGGTTGATTTTTTCTGGGTCAGTGCGATTGGACTGGTGGTATTAACCGGCCTTTATACGGTGTTTGGCGGAATGAAGGCGGTGTTGTACACCTCGGTGCTTCAGACCCCCATCCTGCTGACCGGGTCCGTGGCCATTGTTGTCATTGGCTTAACTCAGCTGGGGGGATGGGGCAACCTGATGGAGATCATCCGGGCTACGGATGTAACTTATCTGAACGATGCCGGAGAGGTGATCTACCAATCCGGCACTGACAGCATGGCCAATCTGATGCGCTCTCCCAAAGATCCGGAGTATCCATGGACCGGGGTAATCCTCGGTTCGGCCATTATCGGGTTCTGGTACTGGTGCACCGACCAGTTTATCGTGCAGAGGGTGCTTTCGGGCCGTGACCAGAAGCAGAGCCGCCGGGGAACCATCTTTGGCGCTTATCTGAAACTGACCCCCGTGTTCCTTTTCCTTATTCCGGGAATGATCGCTTTTGCACTGAAGCAGCAGGGTGCCCTGGATTTTGCCACCAACGATGCGGCCTTCTCCACACTGGTAAAAGAGCTCTTGCCCAAAGGGTTCACAGGAATCGTTGTGGGTGGGATCCTGGCTGCCCTGATGAGCTCCCTGGCCTCCCTGTTTAACTCTTCATCGATGCTTTTCACGGTGGATTTTTATAAAAAGATTAAACCGGAGGCCAGCGAAAAACACTACGTGATGGTCGGCCGGCTGGCTACCGTGGTGATTGTTGTCCTGGGAATTCTCTGGATCCCGGTAATGAAAGGCATCGGAAAGGTCCTCTACGAATACCTGCAGGACGTACAGTCGCTGCTGGCTCCCGGCATTGCCGCGGTCTTTCTGCTGGGGGTTCTTTCCAAAAGAACCACCCCTGCGGCCGGTTTTGCCGGATTGGTGGTGGGCTTTGTGCTGGGGATGCTGCGCCTGGGCCTGAGCATCTATTTTGGTGATACGGTCTCAGACGGATTTATCTATGAACTGATCGTGGCACCCAACTGGCTGCATTATGAGATTTTCCTCTTTGCCCTGGTCATTCTGCTGATGATCCTGATCAGCTTCTTTACCGAACCCAAAGATCCTTCTACGATAACTGGTCTCTATTTTGGATCGGCCACCCCGGAGCAGCGCGCCATCACCAGGGCCAGCTGGACCAGGTGGGATGTGATCAATTCGGCGATTATCATCTCCATTATAATTGCTTTCTATATTTATTTTTGGTAAAGAGAGTATCAATTGATGAGCCCGGGAAAACAATATTATAGCGAGCATCCCACCTTTCATGTGGCGGTGGACAGTATCATTTTTGGTTTTGACCAGGGTGAGCTGAAACTATTGATTCATAGGAGACAATTTGAACCGGCCATGGGAGAGTGGTCGCTGTTCGGCGGCTTTGTGCAGGAGGGAGAAAGCCTGGACAGGGCGGCCGGCCGCATACTCTACGAACTGACCGGTCTGCGGGATATTTATATGGAGGAGCTACAGGCATACGGCGAAGTGGACAGGGATCCGGCCGGCCGGGTGATCTCGGTAGCCTATTATGCCCTGATCCCCGCCAGGGAGTATACGGAGGCTGGTAACAGCAATTCCGGGGCCACCTGGGTGAGTTTGAAGAATCTGCCTCCATTGATCATGGACCATAAGCTGATGGTGGAAAAGGGGCTCCGGCGGCTGAAGCGAAGGGCCACCTCGCAGCCCATTGGATTTGAACTGCTGCCCGGCGAATTCACCATGCCCCAGCTTCAGGCCCTCTATGAGGCGATCTATCAGACCGGACTGGATAAGCGTAACTTCCGGAAAAAGATTCTGGCCATGGATGTGCTTATCAAACTGGACCAGAAGGACAAAAGCAGTTCCAGGAAGGGGGCCTTTCTCTACCGCTTTGATCAGAATAAATACCAGAAACTGGTGGAGGGAGGATATAATTTCACTATCTGAGATCCGGGAGACGGGTCAACAGCTAATTCGGAAAACAGCTAAAATTTGTACGACATGGTAAAGGATTTAAACACACTGGAGGCCTGGTTTGTAACAGGAAGTCAGCATCTCTACGGCGAGGAAACCCTGAAACAGGTGGATCGTGACTCCAGGGAGATTGCATCGGCGCTGGACCGCAGTCCTGAGATCCCGGTAAGAATCGTATTTAAACCTGTTCTCACCACGGTGGAGTCCATCCTGGCTCTTTGCAGGGAGGCCAGTCACACGGAAAACTGCATCGGTCTGCTTACCTGGATGCATACCTTTTCTCCGGCCAGGATGTGGATCGGGGGACTGAAAGCTTTGTCGAAACCCTTTATGCACCTGCATACCCAGTATAACAGGGATATTCCCTGGGACTCCATGGACATGGATTTTATGAACCTGAACCAGAGCGCCCACGGAGGCAGGGAGTTTGGATTTATAGGCTCCCGGCTGCGAATCGATCGCAAAGTGGTGGTGGGCCACTGGTCGACCCGGGAGGTGCAGCGAAAAACCGGGGTCTGGCTCAGAGCGGCTGCTGCATGGTTTGACTGGCAGGGAGGCAAAGTAGCCCGTTTCGGTGATAATATGCGGGAGGTGGCTGTGACCGAAGGGAACAAGGTATCGGCCCAGATCCAGTTTGGCTACAGTGTCGCCGGCTATGGAGTGGGCGACCTGGCCGACAGGGTGAAAAAGGTCAGTGATAAAGAAATAAGCGATCTGCTTCTTGTTTATGAAGAGGAGTATCTAATTCCCGGCGAGGCGGCTGAAGGGGGAGGCCTGAGGGATGCCCTGAAAGAGGCTGCCCGCATAGAATTGGGCATGCGAAACTTCCTGGAGGATGGCGGATTTTCGGCTTTTACGACCACTTTTGAAGATCTGCACGGACTGTCGCAGTTGCCCGGACTGGCGGTTCAGCGCCTGATGACCGATGGCTACGGATTTGGAGCCGAAGGCGACTGGAAGACCGCGGCCCTGGTAAGGGCCATGAAAGTGATGGCTCTCGGCCTGCCGGGAGGAACTTCCTTTATGGAAGATTATACCTATCACCTGCACCCGGATGGGATGAAGGTCCTGGGAGCCCATATGCTGGAAGTCTGTCCCTCCATCTCCAAAGGGAAGGCAGCTCTGGAGGTTCATCCCCTGGGAATCGGGGGAAAGGCCGATCCCGCCCGCCTGGTCTTTGACGTGGCCTCGGGACCCGGTGTGAATGCTTCCCTGATGGATATGGGGAACCGGTTCAGGATGCTGGTGAATCCCTGTGAGGTGGTACCGGCCGATGCTCCTCTGCCCAGGCTGCCGGTGGCCAGGGTGGTCTGGCAACCGGCTCCCAGTCTGGAGGTGGCTGCCGGCGCCTGGATCCTGGCAGGCGGGGCGCACCATACCGGATTCAGCATGGCTGTGACAGCGGAGCACCTGGAAGACTTTTCAGAGATGGCCGGGATCGAGTATCTGCTTATTGACCAGGATACAAAAATCTCATCCTTCAAAAAGGAACTCCGATGGAACGAGCTCTATTATCACCTGGCAAAAGGAATATAATATGTTAGAGAAACTGAAACAACAGGTGCTGGAGGCCAACCTGGCACTGGTCGCTCACCGCCTGGTGGTGTTTACCTGGGGAAATGCCAGCGGGCGCGATCCCGGTACCGGAAATGTGGTGATTAAGCCATCGGGCCTTCCCTACGATCAGATGAAGGCCGAACAAATGGTGGTCCTGGCTCCGGACGGCAAACAGCTGGAGGGAGAAATGAAACCTTCCTCGGATGCGCCGACTCACCTGGAGCTATACCGGGAGTTCCCGGGTATCGGAGGGGTGGTACATACCCATTCCCCGTGGGCAAGCTCCTGGGCTCAGGCGGGGAAGCCGATCCCGGTATACGGCACCACTCATGCCGACTGTTTTTACGGGCCTGTTCCCTGCACCCGTGCGCTGCGGCGGGAGGAGGTGGAAAGCGATTATGAACGCAATACCGGCAGGGTCATCGTGGAGGCCTTTCAGCAACTGGATCGGATCAGTATGCCCGGAGTGCTGGTACACGGCCACGGCCCTTTTACCTGGGGTTCAGATGCCATGAAGGCCGCTGAGCATGCAGCGATCCTGGAGGAGGTGGCCAAAATGGCCTTCCGCACGGAGCTGCTGGGAAATCAGAGACCCCTGGAACAGTATCTCCTCGATAAGCACTACCAAAGGAAGCACGGAAAGGGGGCCTACTACGGCCAGGATAATAAAAAACCTTAAATATCTGATCTGATGAGTTATACCATAGGAGTCGACTACGGAACCGATTCGGTCCGGGCCCTGGTTGTGGATACACAGACCGGCAGAGAGATGGGGACCCATGTGTTTGAATATCCACGCTGGAAGAAGGGCTTGTTTTGCGATCCCGCCACCAACCGCTTTCGTCAGCATCCCCTCGATTACCTGGAGGGACTGGAGCTAAGCATTGTGGGGGCCCTGGAGCAGTGTGAGCCCGGAGTGGCAGAAAAGGTAGTGGGTATCTCCGTGGATACCACCGGTTCGACCCCGGTGGCCGTCGACAGGAATGGAACCCCCCTGGCCTTGCTTCCGGGATTTGAGGAGAATCCCAATGCCATGTTCATACTCTGGAAGGATCATACGGCCCTGGCAGAGGCCGGGGAGATCAATCACCTGGCACGATCATGGGGCGGGACAGATTATACGAAATTTGAAGGGGGCGTCTATAGTTCGGAATGGTTCTGGGCCAAGATTCTTCATGTGCTTCGTGAAGACCGGGCCGTTCGCAGTCAGGCCTTTTCCTGGGTGGAGCACTGCGACTGGATCCCGGCACTGCTGGCAGGCCTTACCGATCCTTTGAAGCTGAAGCGAAGCAGGTGTGCAGCCGGACACAAAGCCATGTGGCATGAAGCTTTTGGAGGACTTCCTTCCGAGGACTTTCTGGTGCAACTGGATCCCTTGCTCGGGGGATTGAAGGAGCGGCTTTTCGAGGAGACTTATAGTTGTGAAGTGAAGGTGGGTACCCTGAGTGAGGAGTGGGCCGGTAGATTGGGACTGCCTGCCACCGTGGCCGTGGGAGCAGGAGCCTTTGATGCGCACCTGGGGGCCCTGGGGGCAGAGATAGGCCCTTACCAGCTGAGCAAGGTGATGGGTACTTCCACCTGTGATATGATCATTGCTCCTGCCGGAGAGCTGGGGGACCGGCCTGTGGAAGGGATTTGCGGACAGGTGGATGGCTCCATTGTACCCGGTATGGTGGGCCTGGAAGCCGGACAGTCGGCCTTTGGCGATATTTATGCCTGGTTCAGGGAGCTGTTGATGTGGCCCCTGGAGAATATGGTGATGGAGATGGACGGACTGGACGAAGCCCTGAAACAGAAGATCCGAAAGCTTACCTCCGATCAGATGATTGCACGTTTAAGTGAGGCTGCTTCAAAGATTCGCCCCGGCGATACGTCTCTGTTGGCCCTGGACTGGATGAACGGACGAAGAACACCCGATGCCAATCAAAATCTGAAAGGGGCCATTATGGGCCTGACCCTGGGCAGCGAAGCCCCGGCCATATTCAGGGCACTGGTGGAGGCCACGGCTTTCGGTGCCCGGATGATTGTGGACCGGTTTACAGAGGAGGGAGTTCGCATCGACGGGGTCATTGCCCTGGGGGGTGTGGCCAGGAAATCACCGCTGGTGATGCAGATTGTGGCTGATGTACTGAATATACCCATCAAGGTGGCCCGCTCGGAACAGGCCGTGGCCCTGGGATCGGCCATGGCTGCTTCGGTGGCTGCGGGTGTACATGCCTCCGTTCCCGAGGCACAGAAGGCCATGGGGGGAGGATTTGAAATGGAGTATCACCCCGATACGGACAGGGTCCGCCTTTATGATGCCCTGTATGAGCAGTATAAGAGATTTGGAAGGTTTGTGGAGCGGGAGACCGGCAGGGAGGATTCAAACAAATAGTTTGCTATATTTGTTTCAAAGGAAAGAAAGGACCCGGATGCGAATACTATTTTTCATAAGTGCATTTATTTTTTCCTGTTCCGCTTTGCTGGCACAGTCGGCCGAAGAGGACAGGCTGCGGATCAGGCAGGAGACGGAGAGCGTGGTGCTGGAAGAGAGCGGTGAAGAGTCTGCAGAGGGGGAGAAGCAGAAGTTCGGGCACTGGGATTTTTCGGTGGGAAGCACTTACGCCTATATGAAGGGTTATGGTTCCGGGATGATGCTTTATACCGCCCCAGGCTACACCCTGTCTCTGAATCAGCGCTGGTCGCTTCATGGCGGACTGATCGCCTCCCACTATCAGGGGATTAATTACAGCCAGCCGGGGGAAGCCCTGCTGCCCGGTACCTTCAACAGTCTCGCCGTTTTTGCGGAAGCTTCCTACCGGATGAGTGAGCGCCTCTTGCTTCATGGCGCCGGCATTAAGCAGCTGGTTCGGGCCCCGCTAACCCCCTTCGCCCCTTATCCCATGGAATATTTATCCCTGGGAGCTACCTACAAAATTGGAAATAATCTGACCATAGGGGCATCCGTTCATATGAGAAATACGAACCCTTATCAGGGCTTCAGAACAAGTCCTTTCGGAAGTCCATTCTATCCTTCACCTTTTGGCTGGTAATCATGGCTGTGCTGCTGGCCTCCCTGGCTCCTGTCTTCATCATACTGTTCTATATCTACTTCCGGGATAAATATGATAAGGAACCTTTCGGCCTGCTTCTGAAAGCTCTGTTAATGGGGGTGGTCATTGTGGTTCCTGTGATTTTTATGGAGCGTTTTCTGATGATCTTTTCCCCTCAGACGGGACAAGTGGAAAATGCGGCATATCAGGCCTTTGTCGTGGCCGGCTTTACCGAGGAGTTGTTCAAGTTCCTGGGCCTCTGCCTGCTGGTGTGGAAGAGTTCCAGCTTCAACGAGCAGTTCGACGGGATTGTCTATGCGGTTTTTGTATCCCTGGGTTTTGCCGGGGTGGAGAATGTGCTGTATGTGAGCGATGGCGGAATGGAGACAGCCCTTATCAGAGCCATTACAGCAGTTCCGGCACATGCAATTTTTGGAGTGACCATGGGCTATTACCTGGGAATTGCTCATATGTATAAAGAGCTGAGGAGCAGATACCTGGCCAGGGCCCTGCTGGTCCCCGTCGTTTTGCACGGGATTTACGATTTTATACTGATGGTGGAAGTCGGCTGGCTGCTTTTGTTTTTTATCCCTTACGTTTTTATGCTCTACTTCATGGCAGCCAGGAAGATGAAGCGCCTCTCCGACTCCTCGATCTTCCGGCCCATGGAAGGGGATGAGTAGGATCAGTATTCCTTCTGTTTTGCATCAGGATTTGTGAGGGTTCACCCTATTTTTTAGTATATTCGGTAAAACCCTAATTCCATACCATGTACGATTCAATCATACCAACAGCGGATACCATACCGGTTCACTGGCTATGGTTTCAGGTCTTGCTTATTCTTACCTTCTTTGTCCATATGATCCTGATGAATTTTCTTCTGGGAGGGAGCCTGCTTACTGTATGGGATTTGCTTACCGGGAAATTGGAGAAGAGGACTCCGGGAAGCATCCCCACCCTGGTGGCGTTGACCGTTAATTTCGGTGTGCCGCCCTTGCTCTTTGTCCAGGTTCTTTACGGGCATTTCTTTTACTCCAGTTCGGTCATGCTGGCGGTTCCCTGGATCCTGGTGATTCCCATACTGATACTGGCTTACTACGGGGCGTATCTGTTCGTTAGAAAAGTCGATAAAGCCCCTGTTTTATCCAGGGGGGCGCTGATTTTCACCTCCATTTCCCTGCTCTATATTGCTTTTATCCTTGTAAACAACAACACACTGGCCATGGTGCCCGACCGGTGGGGCATCTATTTTAAGGATCCGGGTGGATGGAACCTTAACCTGGGTGAACCCACCCTCTGGTCCAGGTACCTGCACTTCCTGTTGGCGGCACTGGCCATAGGAGCCCTGGGCCGGGCCATCCTTTACCGTTACTCCAAAATCGATAAGAAGGAGCAGGAGGGCCAGATCAGGCGAAATCTGAAACTGTTTGGATGGATCACTGTGATCCAGTTCGCCATTGGAAGCTGGTTCTGGCTGGCCATGCCCGAGGCGGTCTGGAAGACCTTTATGGGGGGGAGTTTTTTCGCAACCTTTATGATGGTAAGCGGCTGGTTGCTGGCTCTGCTGATTCTGCACAGTGCATTTACCGGAAGGCTGACAGCGGCCATGATTCTGGGCGGACTGGAAGTACTGGTGATGGTTATTATCAGGGACCTGGCCCGTGCAGCCTATTTAAAGGAAAATTTCCATCCCTCGCAACTGGAGAACGTACATGAATTGTCCCCCTTGATTGTTTTCCTTCTGGTATTTGTGCTTGGCCTCCTGGCCCTATCCTATATGATCCGTCTTATGTTCACCTCTAAAACGTCCAAATCATGAACTATCCGGTCTGGTATCTTCCCCAGTTGGGAGGAGGATTGCTAATTGCAATCATCGCGATACTGCATGTTGTTATTGCGCACCTGGCCGTGGGAGGGGGCCTCTTTCTCGTGCTCACCGAACGAAAGGCAGTTAAGACAAAAAACAGTGCATTGCTTGAATATGTAAGAAAACATACCTGGTTCTTCCTGCTGCTGACCATGGTTTTTGGAGGGATGAGCGGTGTGGGTATCTGGTTTATTATATCCCTGGTGAATCCGGCAGCCACTTCGAGCCTTATTCACACCTTTGTGTTCGGATGGGCCATTGAATGGGTCTTTTTTATCGGGGAGATCGTGGCCCTGCTGATCTATCATTACCGCTTCGGTAAAATGGATTCAAAATCACATATGATCCTGGGCTGGCTTTATTTCATCTTTGCCTGGTTAAGCCTCGTTGTCATTAACGGGATCCTGGGATTTATGCTGACTCCCGGAAAATGGATCGAAACCGGATCCTTCTGGCACGGCTTTTTTAATCCCAGTTATCTGCCCTCGCTCTTATTCAGGACCTCCATATCCCTGATTTTCGCAGGGGTCTTCGGACTGGTCACCGGGGCCCGGCTGAAGAACAAAGAAATGCGGCGGACCGTTTTTCGCCTCTGCGCCCGTTGGATGTATATTCCCTTGCTGGTCCTGGTGCTTACAGGAATTTATTATACCCGGGTAATCCCTGCCGAATCCTTTGAAAACCTCTTTCATTTTAACCGGGAAAGCACCCCTTTTATCACCCTGATCATTGTAAGCTCCATCCTGCTTTTTGGATTGGGCCTCTTTACCCTGGTTAATTCTTCACAGGCCACTCAGAAGGCCGGGGCCCTGGTCCTGGTGGTAATCTGTTTTGGCTGGATGTCAGGATTCGAATATATGCGTGAGATCGCCCGGAAACCTTTTGTGCTTTATGGTCATATGTACTCCACCGGGATTACCCTGTCACAGATGGATTCCGTAAATAGCGAGGGTTTCCTTAAACTGGCGAAATGGACCGGGGTAAAGGAGCTTAACGAAGAAAATTTGCTGGAGGCGGGTGCAGAGATTTTCAGGCTGCAATGTATGGCCTGTCACACCCTGGATGGATACAATGGCATATTGAATAAGTCGGATCGCCTGACCGAGCGCGGACTGGAAGCCCTGCTGACGGGTATGGGCAAGGTAAATTCCTATATGCCACCTTTTGCCGGAACCGGGCCGGAGAAGAAAGCCCTGGCAGCCTATATTTACAGGGAGCTTCAGGGGAAGACCACCCAGAAAGAGGTGGCCAGTGAAGCGCCGGACCTGCCCCTGGAGATTCTGCCTTTCGATCCCGATACCAGCGACTATGTTTTGCTGGTCTGGAACGACCTGGGGATGCACTGCATTTCCGATAATGAAAAGTATTTCTCCTTCCTTCCGCCTGCCAATACGCTGAATGCACAGCTTTTCAAAAGGGGGCCTCTCCCGGAGCTCGTTAAAACGGGTGTGACGATAGAATATGCGGTCGAGGAAGGCTATGAGCATCCGGAATATCACTCCATGTTCTGGGAATACGATGAGGCGATTTTCGGAACGGATCTTCCCGAGGGAACAGGCCTGATGGGCAAGGGCGTAAACGGGACCATGGAGCTGCAGGGCGCTGTTTATGCCGCACAGCTGATCCCTGTATTACCCTACAGGGATGACAAGACCTATAATCCCTATCCGCTCTTTACCATCAGGGCCTTTAGTGAATCCACCGGTGAGATGCTGGCCTATACCAAAGTTGTGGCCCCCACTTCCAACGAGATGGGCTGCCGGAACTGTCATGAAGGACTCTGGGCCTGGAACGAGGTCTCGGGAATGGCCGATCTGACAGCCATCAATATTCTGGAGGTTCATGACCGTTATAACGGGACCACCCTGCTGGCTGATGCTGAACAGGGCAAACCCAGGCTTTGCCAGTCGTGCCATGCCGATCCGGCAGTGATGGCTCCCGGCAGGCCGGGGGTACTGAACTTCTCCACGGCCATGCACGGTTTCCATGCGAACTACCTGTCGGGGATGGACCAGGAGGCCTGTAACCTGTGTCACCCGAGTCATCCTGAGGGCAACACCAATTGTTTCCGGGGCAGGCACAGTGATGTGGGAGTCACCTGTACCATATGTCACGGGACCCTGGAGGATCATGCCCTGAGCCTGCTGGCCGCTCAGCCTGATATGGAGGCTTCAGAACGGCTGGCAAGGCAACTGGAGCCGGTGTTTGTTAGGTCCCGGGAGGAGATCAAACCCAGGATGCCCTGGGTGATGGAACCCGATTGCCGTTCGTGCCATACCAATTTTAATATTTTCGGGGATGGTTTTGATGGAACGGCATTTAATCGCTGGGTTCCCGCTTTTGAAGCTCTTTACCGCAACCGGACCGATAATCACGGGGTGATGTGCTCGGCCTGTCACGGATCGACCCATGCCGTATACGGGGCCTACAACAAATACGGATTACACCGTGATAACCAGCAGCCGCTGCAATACCAGGGCCTGGCCGGCACCATTGGCACCCATGGACAGTGTATGGTTTGCCATACCGTGGAGATGGAATTTAATGGTCATCACCGGAATATGGTGAACAGAGAACTGCCTGCGATGTTAGTAGAGTAAGGAAATGAAGAATAAGATCCGATACGGAATTTCGTGCAGTATAATCCTGGGTGGAATACTCTTCTCTGGCTGCCGGGCAAAAGAGGAGGTTTTTCCCGTAGGGGAATTCCTTCCTGAAAGCGACCGCTTCTGGGAAGTGGTGCCCCGGGGGGCCGTGGTGGAGCGCATTGGAATTAACTTTGAATTTACAGAAGGACCTGCCTGGCACCCCGGCGGATTCCTGGTATTCTCGGATATTCCCGGAAACACCATCTATCAGTGGACCGGCAAAAAGTTCCTGGTCTACCGGGACTCGTCCAATCAGGCCAATGGCCTGCTTTTTATGACCGGGGGTGACCTGCTGGCCTGTGAGCACGGGTCGAGGAGCATCACCCGTTACTCACCCTCCGGAAAGTTAAGC
Source organism: Bacteroidales bacterium (assembly GCA_029210725.1). Taxonomy (NCBI): domain Bacteria; kingdom Pseudomonadati; phylum Bacteroidota; class Bacteroidia; order Bacteroidales; species Bacteroidales bacterium. The sequence continues at coordinate 59,765 of JARGFM010000003.1, forward strand.
ACCCTGGTGGATTCTTACCAGGGTAAGAGACTGAACAGCCCCAATGATCTTTGCCGTTCATTATCCGGATCCATCTATTTCACCGATCCGCCCTGGGGGCTGGCCGGGCTGAACGATGATCCGGAGAAGGAGATCGGCTTTAACGGGGTCTACCGGTGGAAGAATGGGGCCATGACCCTGATCGACAGCACGCTCTCATGGCCCAATGGCATTGCCCTTTCGCCCGGTGAAAACTATCTCTATGTGGCGAATATGGAGATCCTCCGGGAGCATGGAGAGGAGCATTACGATGTGTTCTGGATGCGATACACGCTGAATGAAAATGGGGATGCGGCCGACAGGAAGATCTTTTTCAGGGCTACCGATACCACCCTTCCGGGCGGACCGGACGGGATGACCGTGGATAGTGAGGGAAATCTCTTTGTTTCCGGTCCGGGCGGGATCCTGGTCCTGGATAGTTCAGGGACCCATCTGGGAACCCTATCCCTGCCGGTCCCGGCCACCAACCTGTGCTTTGGGCCCAGGGAGAAAGAGCTTTTTATTACGGCCAGGTCCACCGTATACCGGGTAAAGATGGAGTAAGAGATGTACCGGCCTTCCAATCATATCATGGTCATATTCGGGGCTTCTGGCGATCTCACCAGGAGGAAACTGATTCCGGCCCTGGGGGAGCTTCAGAAGCTCGGACTTCTGCCTTTGAGCTTTGCTGTGCTGGGGGTGGGGAGAAGTAAATTTAATGATAAGAGCTTCCGGGAAATGATGTCCAATCACCTGGATGAGGCAGAGGGGATGATCCCGCTGCTTCATTATCATTCCATGGATTCCGAGTCGGAAGAGGATTTCACCGGCCTTGCAAAAAGACTGGAGCAGATGAGCGCGGAGCGAAACATGGAGCCCAGCTATCTGTTTTACCTGGCGACGCCTCCCTCGCTCTATGAGACCATACCCCGGCAGCTTTCCCTGGCCGGACTTACCAGGGAAAAAAAGGGGCAGTTCAGGAGGATAATTGTGGAGAAACCATTCGGAATGGACTATGAGTCGGCGGTCAGACTGAACAGGAAATTGCTTTCACACCTGAAGGAGCATCAGATCTACCGGATCGACCATTACCTGGGCAAGGAGACCGTGCAAAATGTGCTGGTAAGCCGTTTTTCGAATGGAATTTTTGAACCTCTCTGGAACCGCAACTATATTCACCATGTGGAGATAACTTCTGCGGAAAGCCTGGGGGTCGGAACCCGGGGAGGGTATTACGACCAGTCGGGAGCCCTGAGAGATATGCTTCAGAACCATCTGCTTCAGCTGGTGGGACTGGTGGCCATGGAGCCACCCACGATAATCAGTCCGGATGCAATCAGGAACGAAGTGCTGAAGGTTTTTCAATCCTTCCGGCCCCTCACCGCTGATGCCATGGCAGAGCAGGTGATCAGGGGGCAGTATCTGGCTTCTCATGTGAGAGGAGAAGCCATGAAGGGCTACAGGTCCGAGGAGGAAGTGCCGGAAGAGAGCCGGACAGAAAGCTTTGTGGCCATGAAGTTGTACATCGATAACTGGCGCTGGGGCGGTGTGCCCTTCTATATCCGAACGGGCAAGAGGCTTCCCACCAAGGTAACGGAAATCGTGGTCCATTTCAAACCATCGCCCCACCGGCTCTTTGCAGATCATGAGGGGGTGACTGCCGATGGAAACCAGCTGGTGATCAGGATTCAGCCCGACGAAGGGATCCTGCTGAAATTCGGGATGAAAGTACAGGGGGCCGGCTTCAAGGTGCAGGATGCCAATCTGGATTTTCATTATAAGAATCTGAGCGACAGCAGGATCCCTGAGGCATATCAGCGTTTGCTGCTGGATTGTATGCAGGGCGACAGCACCCTGTATACCCGTGGTGATGCCGTGGAGGCAGCCTGGCGTTTTTTGGATCCGGTTCTGGCTGCCTGGAAGGACGACAAAAGCATTCCCCTTTATGGCTATCCCTGCGGAACCTGGGGACCGGAGGAGGCCGACGGGATGTTTAAGGAAGAGGGATACACCTGGCGTTATCCCTGTAAAAACCTGGCCGAAGACGGCCAATATTGTCAATTATAATGGAAAGAAAGAGTAACTACATCTACCCCGATCAGGATACCCTGATAGCTGCCTTTGTTTGCGAATTCTTACGCTACATCGAGGAGGAAACAGAGGAGGGAAAGCATTTGCATATTGCCCTTTCGGGCGGTTCAACACCGCTGGCCATTTTCAAACAGCTGGCGGAACAAAGCAAGCAGGAAGACTGGTCGCATGTGAGCCTGTACTGGGGGGATGAGCGTTGTGTCCCTCCGGATCATCCGGAAAGCAATTATGGCCGGGCCCGGGAGGCCCTGCTGGAAGCACTGGACCTGGATCAGGACCGGATTCACCGGATCCGGGGTGAGGAGCCACCCCCGGCAGAGGCTGAACGCTACGGACAGGAGCTGCTTAAGTTCCTGCCGAACGAAAACGGATTCCCGGTATTTGACTGGATCTGGCTGGGGCTGGGAATGGATGGACATACCGCTTCCATCTTTCCCCAGCAGATTGAGTTATGGACGGCCGGATCGCCCTGCATCGTTTCCAGTCACCCCGAAACGGACCAGCCCAGGATCTCCCTGACGGGGGGGGTGATCAATGTAGCCAGGCGCGTATCTTTTATTGCTTCCGGGAGTGAGAAAGCATCCGTAATCAGGGATATTTTCCGGAAAGAGGGCCGCTATGCGGAGTACCCGGCCTTTTACGTCAATCCTCCTGGAGGCGACCTGGAATGGTTTCTGGATCAGGAGGCCTCCAGGCTTTTGTAATCATGGACCATCTGTTTACTATTGAATATGCCAGGCAACTGGACAGGGAGGATCCGCTGGCCCGCTTCAGGCAGGAGTTTGTGATCGGGGATCCCTCGGTCGTCTATCTCGATGGAAATTCCCTCGGCCGCCTGCCTGAGCTAACGGTGGAGTATATGGATAAGGCCATCAGGGAGCAGTGGGGAGAGCGGCTTATCAGAAGCTGGAACGAGGGATGGTATAATCAGCCGGTCCGCCTGGGTAAAAAGTTGGCACAGCTCATCGGCGCTCACCCCGATGAGGTGATAATCTCGGACTCCACCTCGGTCAATCTCTATAAACTGGCCTACGGCGCATTAAAAGCCAGGGAAGGGAAAACGGAAATTATCTCCGACGATATGAACTTTCCCTCCGACCTTTATATTCTGCAGGGTCTGGTCAGGCAGTTTGGCGACCGGCATACCCTGAGGCTGCTGAAGTCGCCGGACGGGGTCCTTTCCGATATGACCGAGCTGGTGCGCCTGGTCAGCCATAGTACAGCCTTGGTGAGCCTTTCGCATGTGGCCTATAAGAGCGCCTATATGTATGATATGGAACGTGTGACCGAACTTGTCCATATGCATGGGGCCCTGGTCCTCTGGGATCTGAGTCATTCGGTGGGAGCGGTTCCCTTGAACCTGAACAGGGCCGCAGCCGATCTGGCCGTGGGATGCACCTATAAGTATTTAAACGGGGGTCCTGGTTCCCCGGCCTTTCTCTATGTGAAAAGGGAGCTGCAGGAGCAACTGGAGAACCCCATTCAGGGCTGGTTCGGGGAACAAAATCCCTTTGATTTTCATCTCTACTACCGGAAGTCCGTGGGGATCAGAAAGTTCCTGGCCGGAACTCCGCCTGTGATCTCCATTTCAGGCCTGGAGCCTGCCCTGGATATGATTCTGGAAGCCGGCATTTTCCACATCCGGCAAAAGAGTATGGCGCAGAGTGAATACCTGCTCACCCTGGCAAAAAAGTGCTTGCTGGGTGAAGGGCTGCGAATGGGATCGCCCGAACTCAGTGAAAAGAGAGGCTCACATGTCTCACTGAAACATGCCGAGGCTTATCGCATCTGCAAAGCACTGGCAGATCCGGAGCTTGGAGACGGGGTGGTGATTCCGGATTTCCGGGAACCAAACAATATTAGACTGGGAATCAGTCCGTTATACAATTCGTACGAGGATATATTCCGGGCCATTACGCAAATGAAAGAGATCATCACCGGCAAATTGTATGAAAACTACCCCCTGAGCAGGGACCAGGTGACCTGAGTTCTGTTCAGATGGTGGCCGGGATTCAGATGGTGGCCAGGATCTTTTTCAGGTTCAGCACGCTTTGCTCGGCAAAGTTCATCGCTTCTTCAGGGAAGTCACTTTCAATGACCAGGTGATCGATGCCGGTATCGTCCAGGTTCCTGATAATGGATTGAAAGTCGATCACTCCTTCTCCTATGATGGCCTGGTTTTTCATTAGCTGCATAAGCGTCTCCATGTTCCGGGAGGGATCGAAAGTCGTGTAAGCCTTGTCCATTTTCCGGGCCATCTCCTTAATATGAAGGAGTTTGACGCGTCCCGGATACTGCTTTACCAATTTCACTACATCCACTCCAGCTACCGCGGCCCAGAAAAGATCCAGCTCAAAGGTCACCAGCTCCGGATCGGTTTCATTTACCAGGATATCGAAAGCCGTGATTCCATGAAGATCTGCAAACTCCCCGTTGTGGGTGTGATACCCATATTGAATCCCTCCGTCCCTGCACTTCTCCCCAAAGCGATTGTAGAGTTCGGCCGCCGCTTTGAATTCATCTGCCGATTGTCCATGGAACGCGGGACTCAGGATATACTTCTGACCAATGATATTGGCCGCTTCGATGGCCTCATTCATATTATGTTTCAGAGAATTGTCGGAGATATGCGCAGAACAGGAAACCAGGCCCAGGTCATCCAGCATCAGGCGGATCTCTTTGGGAGTATGCCCGTGATACCCGTAGCCACTCAGGCCCATAACTGATACCAGCGGGTTGCTTTTAAGTTCCTCTTCGGGACTGAAATAGTAGGGTCCGGCAAATTCAAGATTTTTGTAGCCAAATTGTGCCAGCTTCCTGATGGTTCCGGTAAAATCATCGGAAAGGGGTTTGGCCAGGGTGTAGAGCTGAATGCCAATATCCCTGAAAATAGCAGCTCTGCGGGAGATAAATCCCGAATGGAGCAGGGAGACTCCCGCAGCAGCTGCAGCACTTTCAATAAGGAAGGTGCGTCTTTTCATTTCCGATCTTATTCTGACTTCCTGTTCATCTTCATGGGGAATTCACCACCCTGAACGAAGAGAAAGCCAGAGTAATTATCTCCTTCAAAGGTGCCTTCCAGCTCAATGAAATTGCCTTCCACATCCACTTCGGCTTTCAAAACTCCTGCCTCGATGGCAATCTTTTCAAGAACCACTTCTCCCATGGGATTGACCAGCTTTCCCTTCAGAACCCCCTCCTCCTTCGAAATCACAAAGGTTCCGTCAATATCTACCGGAAGCTCTTCGACCACATATTCCCAGTTTCCCAGGTAGGCGGCATGAGGATCTTTGGGAACTTTCGTCGAAGCGCAGGAGGAGAAGGCGAGCACGATGGAAAGCAGCAGAACGAAATTTCTAACAGCGTTGTTTTTCATAGTCTTATTTGTTTAGTTTATTTAATGTGTTGAATATACACAATAAATCTTATTCAAAGCAAGTGTTTTTCCAAAATTCGCCGGTCCTCCCGGATCAGCAGCAGGGGGCAGCCTTTCTCATATGAATGGTACTATTTCCGGCTTTATCCGTTTTCAGATTAGGAATATTAAAGATAAAAAAGCTATTTTAGATGCGAATCCTTTTTGTAATGAATCCGCACACCGAGACCCTTGTTCAGGAGCTTGAGGAAAGATCGGTCCCACTGAAAGCAGACTGGTGGAACAGGTATATGAAAGGGGAGATCCGCTTTGTGGGAACAAGCATTCCGGAAATCAGGAAACTTCTTCTGGAGAAAAACAGCAGGGAGAAGCTGGATCAGCTCCCCATGAATCAGCAGGTCAGCATGGTTAACGCTTTGATGCGCAGCCAGCTGGGCGAGCATAAACTGGCGGCAATCCTCTATATCCAGCTCTTCTGGCTGGGAAAGCAAAAGAACTCCTTTCTCCTGAGCCTGATCTCCGACTGGTTTGATGAAAGATATATCCATGACTGGAATACCACCGACTGGCTTAGTTTAAAGGTGCTGACCTGTTTGATTGACTCAGGCGATGAACAGGTCATCTGGACCCTGAAGAGATGGAACCGGGATCCCTATCTCTGGAAAGCCCGGGCCTCGCTGGTCCCTTTTTCTCAGGTAAAGAACCTTGGTGCTTATTCGAAAACCATCAAGCGTTTTGCCGATATTATGATCCGGCGGGAGGAGCGATTTGCTAAAACGGCTGTGGGATGGGTGATGCGCGAATACTCCAGGTTGGATGAGGCGTTTGTACTTGAGTTTTTTAGCAGCCACGTGAAACACACCACCTGGGAGGTGAAGAGAAATGCATTGAAGTATTACCGACAAAAGCTGAAGAAACCATGAGAGCTCCCTTCTGTACCTTGATTTTTATGTTCCTGACGCTCCTGTCATCCTGTAACTCCACGAACAAACCAAGTGGGGAGTTTAAGCTCCTTCCCCAACCCGAGATCGCAGAGTTTTACGGGAATAGTAAGCTGTATCCGGATTCGATTAAATTCTACCGGCTGGCTAACGCCATCGCTCTCCCCGTTCCCAGGGACTATGTGATTGGGATGGAGGAGACCGTTAAAATCTCCGATCCACAAATTGTGTTCCAGGAGGATAATTCCGTGGTGATGGGAGACGAAGGGTATATGCTGGATATCTTCAAGGACCGGATTATCATCGTCGGTAGTAAGAAAGCAGGGCGCTTTTATGGATATATGACCCTGCTGCAGTTGATGGACGATGCCAGGGAACAGGGGGTCCCGCTGCCCCTCTGCCATATCGAAGACACTCCCCAATTATTTTACCGGGCCATCCATCTGGATATGAAGCACCATATGGAAAAAAAAGAATATTACTACGAGTTGATGGATCAGCTGGCCCGTTACAAAATCAACGCGGTCATTGCTGAGGTGGAAGATAAGATGGGGTACAAGCGCCAGCCCCTGGTGGCCTCCGCCGATGCCCTGAGCATGAAGGAGTGGAAGAAACTGAGCAAATATGCCAGGGACCGTTTTATTGAGATTAGTCCTCTCGTGCAGGGACTGGGCCACGCCTCCTATATTCTGAAGCATGACAAGTACAGGTTTTTACGCGATGATCCCCAAAGCGACTGGGCTTTCAATCCCCTGCTTCCGGAGACTTATGAAGTGCAGTTTGATCTTTACCGGGATGCCCTGGAGGCCCTGCCGCATGGCGACTACCTGCATGTGGGAGGTGATGAGGTACATACCACTGGCAGAGGAAGTGGTAAATCGGAACTGGAACTGCAGCTGACCTGGTTAAATAAAGTCGTCCAGTTTGCACAGGAAAATGGCCGTATTCCCATTTTCTGGGACGATATGCCCCTGAAATATGCAGATCTTTACAGTCCCATGTTCAACACGTCTTATTCCCGCAACGAGGTGGACAGGATGTGGAGGAAGAACGAGCATATCCTGGAAGACTACCTGGATATGTTTCCCAGGAATTGTATCTACATGCGCTGGAACTACAGTCATCCTCAGGCGGAGGGGAATATCAAGGCCATGGAATGGTTTACTGAAAACGATCTGGAGGTGATGGGCGCAACGGCCGGACAGACACGCTGGAAGCTGATGCCCCGGAATGAGAGTAATATGGAAAATATCCGGTCCTTTGCCAGTACGGCCATTGAAATGAAAGAGCTTAGTCCTCTGGAATATACTACCGAAGAGAGTGAGATTGCAGATATTGGGGTCGATGGGCTTTTACTGACCCTCTGGGATGATGATTCGCCGCATTTTGAGCTCTACTGGAGGGGTATTGCCTTTTTTGCCGAGTATTCCTGGACGGGCGAGCAGAGAAGTAAGGAGGAGATCAAAGCCGCCTACCGGCACCGGGCCTATGGCAGTGCCCTGGCCGGTGAGGAATTTGCCTTTGTGGAGCTTCTGGAAGAAGCGGTGGCCTGGTGGGATGCGGCTCTTTTGAAATCAGACAACCGCAACAAGCTCCGTAATCTGGATGATCCGCTTGAGGCGGTCATTGATCTGCCTTTCTCGGGTGATAAAAGCGATTGGACCAGCTCATATTCCATGAAGCTTCAGAATGCGGCAATGGCCCTGAGGAATTGCAACAGGGTGGCTGCTATCCTGGACAGCATGAAAAACGTGGCTGTACGCAATAATTACCGGCTGGAAGTGTATGAACAGGTAAATAACCTGGTGCGATTTTCCGGAAATGCCCTGTTTGACCTGCAGGCCTATGCCATCGCCGAGCCCGGGCGGGAGGAACAGGAGGCCATAACAACTCTTCAGGAGTATCCGGATAAGTTTAAAACCCTTCGGGAAAATCTGGAAGAGGTCTATGGACGGACCCGCATCCTCCATAAGCCCGAAGGTTACCTGCTGGATCAGGATCATCACCTGCACCTGGCCAACCAGAGCATCAATTTTGACTGGCAATTCTGGGCTGAGATCTATTTTCTGGAAAAACTGGAATCTCAGATTAATAATCTGCCAAAATAAGAGAATCCTCTGGTTCTTTAATCTGCGGCGACCTGGAGTATCAATGACTGAAGAGGCTCCAGATCGATCCTGGTTTCGGCACTTTGCCCGGACACAAGCAGTTCAAATTTCTGATCCGACAACTGGTCCTTCAGGATATAGTTCCCGTCCCCCAGGTTCCATTCGGAAAGGATCTCCCCGGGCAGCCTGAGTTTAAAACCAAAAGAGCTGTCCGCATCAAAATTGGCGACGATGATCAGGCGCTCTTCCTCCTTCCAGCGTACATAAGAGAATACGCGATCGTTGTACCAAGGGGTATGCTTCCGGTTATAGCGGTGGATCTCCCTGTATTTACCTGTGAGAGCCTGGCTGTTTTTGGTGAAGTTCAGCAGAGTGCCATAAAACTCATTTAGTTTGCTTTCTTTTTCTGAAAGGGGCGCCCCGTCAAATTTCCCATGGTTCATCCAGCGCTGGTGGTGGGGTACCCCCATATAGTCGTAGATCGAGGTGCGTGAGGGAGCCCCAAATCCGGGTTCCTCAACGCCAGGTTCGCCCACATGCTGACCAAAGTAGAGCATGGTGGGGGAACTGCCGATAGTGGCTGAAACGACCATGGCGGGCATTCCTTTCAGGGCATCTCCTGCAAATTCAGGACTGGCAATGCGCTGCTCGTCATGGTTTTCCAGGAAATGCAGCATGTGGTACTCAATGTCGGCCAGGTCCTCCTGGATCTGGACGATGGCGTCGGTACTTCCGTGCCCCTGCATGATGCTTTTCAGGCTGTCGTATAGCTGCACCTTGTCATACAGAAAGTCCATTTTTCCTTTTCCGATATAATCCCGGTAGATATGCGGCTGGTAGATTTCGGCCAGCAGGAAAGCTTCGGGATGGGTGATTTTGATGGCACTGTTCAAATAACTCCAGAACTCCACCGGAACCATTTCGGCCATGTCATAACGGAATCCGTCCACCCCTTTATCCAGCCAGTAGAGTGCAATAGCCCTGAATTTCTTCCAGGAGTCGGGGACCTGCTTATCTTTCCAGAAGTCGTGATGAACCTGGCAGGATTCATGTTCATAGCCGGCAGGAAGAGCCTCGAAATCGTGTTTCCCTTCGGGGTCCACCCCGAAATTGATCTTCACCGCTTCGTACCAGTCGTTCATATCCGGCTGGGGACTTCGAGATCCGTTGCCGGTCCATCTGGCCGGATCTTCCTTGAAATAAGTGTCGGCCCGGGGGTGATCCTCTCCTCCCAGCACCCGGTAGCCCTCCCTCCACTGGGGTACCCTGAAAGGCTGACCGGGGATATAGTAGAAGTTGTTGTCCCTGAGATACTCCCTGGAGCGGTCGTCCGATGCTCCAAAGTCCTCCTCCCTCTCCGGATTCGACACCGAGTGATAAACCCGGGCCACATGGTTGGGTACAATATCGATAATGACCTTCATCTCGTGATTGTGGGTGCGCTCAATCAGGGCTTCGAACTCTTCCAGACGCTTAGCCGGGTCTGTGGCCAGGTCCGGATTTACATTGTAATAATCCTTTACCGAATAGGGGGAGCCGGCCCGCCCTTTCACCACATCGGGGTCATCGCCCGGGAGTCCATAGGCACTGTAATCGGTGACCATGGCATGATGGAGCACCCCGGTATACCAGATATGGGTAATTCCCAGGCTCTTAATGGCTTCCAGTGCTTCATCACTAAAGTCATTGAATTTTCCCACCCCGTTCTCCTCCAGGGTTCCCCAGGCTTTGTTGCTGGTATTGGTATTTCCGAACAGTCGTGTAAATACCTGGTAAACATTAATCTTCATTGCTTCTTCTTTAGGGCCGGGGGGAGGACTGTCCGGGGCGGTGCAGCCGGCGAGCAGGATTCCCAGTGCCATCCCGGTTAGTATATTTCCTTTCATTCGTTCTGTTTATCCAGGTGATAGCTCTTCTTCAGCGCTTTTCCACGGAAGACAAGTCCCGCGCAGGCTGTAAGTATGGCCACGGTGACCAGGATGATAGCCAGCCTTCCCCAGTCTTCTCCAAGGGATCTGCGGATTTCTATATATCCGAACATGGCACGGATCCATTCCGCTGCTCCAAGCAAGAGTAAGAGCTGAATGCTTCTGGCCACCCAGGCCCGTTTTATCAGGAGCAAAAAGGGAAGGAACAGGCTGACGAAAACCAGTGGAAACAGGTTGGATCTGGAGAAATGGGCCGCCAGCAATCCAAAGGCTAAAATGACGGGGAGCACTCTGACAAAGTTCATGATATGGAGCCGGAAGTTCTGGTTTTTCATTATCTGAGTGATTTAGCTTCGATGTATCTCTGGTTTTTCCGGAATCATGGCTTAAATTTAAGGGTTTTAATCAGAATATAATCAGTGAAAGAGATCAACATTGCCACCGCACAGTTTCAAACCAGGAACGGGGATAAGAACTATAACCTCTCGCGCATCGAAGTGCTTACTGCAGAAGCAGCTGCTCAGGGAGCCAGGATGGTCAGTTTCCATGAATTATGCATCACCTCTTATACTTTTCTCAGCAGACTTTCCAGGGATCAGATCATGGATCTGGCCGAGGAGGTCCCTTCGGGGGAGAGTGTACAGGAGCTGATCCGTATCGCAGAAAAATACCAGGTAGCCCTGCTGGCAGGTCTGGTGGAGAAGGAGGGGGACCGTTTGTATAATACCTATGTCTGTGTGACCGGGGAGGGCTTTGTCGCAAAATACAGGAAACTGCATCCCTTTATCAGCCAGCATCTTTCCGCCGGAAATGAGTATGTGGTTTTTGACCTGTTCGGCTGCCGGTGCGGAATCCTGATTTGTTATGATAACAATGTGATAGAGAATGTCAGGGCCACCACCCTGCTGGGCGCCGAGATCATTTTTATGCCGCACGTGACCGGGTGTACCCCGTCTCCCATGCCCGGAAGGGGATGGGTGGACCGGAAATTCTGGGATGAGCGGGAAAAAGACCCGGGTGCCCTGAGGGCAGAGTTTGAGGGCCCCAAGGGGAGGGGCTGGCTCCTGCACTGGCTCCCGGCCCGGGCCTACGACAACGGGATCTATGCCATATTCTCAAATCCCATCGGTCCCGACGATGACCAGCTGAAAAACGGCAATTCCATGATCCTGGACCCTTACGGGGAGATCCTGGCCGAGTGCCGCTCCATGGGCGATGAGGTGGTGGTGGCTGCCTGCACCCCCGATAAGCTGGAGCTGGCTGGAGGTCATCGTTATAAACAAGCCAGAAGGCCCGAATTATATAAGGATATACTGGGCGCTGGCCATGATGCTTCCCTGCAGGTTGAGTGGATGAAAACCGGCGGAGAAAAAAGAATCTCTTAGCGTTTAGACGAACAGACTGGCGAGCATTGTAAAGGCCAGTCCGCATACAGCGATAATGGATTCCATAACGGTCCAGGACCTGAGTGTCTGGCTTTCATTCATGCCAAAATATTTACTCACCAGCCAGAAGCCACTGTCGTTTACATGGGAAAGCAGGGTAGCCCCCGATGCAATGGAAATCACGATCAGGGCCAGTTCAGGAGCTCCGGGATTCAGGAAGCTCAGCACCGGGGCCATAATACCCGCGGCAGTGATCATGGCCACTGTGGCCGATCCCTGGGTAACTCTTACTATAGCAGCCAGAATCCAGGCCAGGAGAATGGGAGGCAATGCAGAATCTGAAATGGACTGGGCCATCATTTCTCCTATCCCGCTATCCACCAGGATTTGCTTAAGAACTCCTCCGGCGCCTGTCACCAGGATGATGATTCCGGCAGGTCCCAGTGCCTTGTTGCTGAGATCGAGCAGTTCCTGCTTCGATTTTCCTCTCCGGATCCCCAGGAAATAAACAGCCAGCAAGGCAGCAATAATCAATGCGCTGAAGGGGTGACCCAGGAAGATCATGATATCAGTCACCAGATTCTTTGCAAATACTCCCTTATCAACCAGAACTGACGTAAAGGTATTTACGAGGATCAGGAAAAGCGGCACGGCTATTAACAGGGCAATGGACCGGAAAGAGGGCAGCAAAGAGGGGTCAGTCTTACCGGAGGGATGGTGCACCATCATGTCCTCAGGCGGTTGAATATTGATTTTGCCGGAGATATATTTGCCAAAGACCGGACCCGCGATGATGGCGGTGGGGATGCCCAGGAGGAAACCAAAGAAGATAACCCACCCCAGCTGTGCATCCAGGATATCTGCCACAGCGATGGGTCCCGGTGTCGGAGGCATAAAGCTGTGAGTGACAGCCAGGCCGGCGAGCAGCGGAATCCCATAATAGAGGAGGGATTTTTTAGTATCCCTCGACAGGGCGTAGATAATGGGAGCCAGGATAACCAGTCCCACGTCCAGGAATACCGGGATGGCCACAATAAAACCCGTGAGAACCATGGCCCAGGATGCCCGGTCAGTGCCGAACTTCTTCACCAGAAAGTGAGCCAGGGATTCGGCTCCTCCTGAACTTTCAAGAATTTGTCCGAAAATAGCCCCCAATCCCACGACAACTGCGACAAAACCAAGGGTTCCACCCATTCCTTCCTGGATGCTTACCAGAATGTCTTTCAGGGGCATCCCGGAGAGAATACCGACAAACATGGAAGTGATCAGGAGGGAGATAAAGGCAGAGATCTTGAATTTCAGAACCATCAACAGGAGCAGAGTGACCGCTGCAACGACTAAAATGATGATATGTGGAGTTGACATGAGCAGATTATTTTAGGGCGCCGTTAAGAGCCGGTTCCATCTTCCGGGAAGCTCCTTTTAGAAAACATCAGGGGCAAACATATTGAATTTTCCATCAATTCGAAAACGGGAAAGGTTGCATCTCCATATTCTCCCTGAGAGTTTTTTCATTCTCCGGACCCCAGTAGGAGCAGTCCAGTTGAAGGAACACGGAGGTATAGGGGAGCGTACAATTGGTCTTGACCACCAGAACCCTGAACAGGGAGGAACTTTCGTCCAGCATCTTAAATGCCTCCTCGTGAAGCAGGGTGTTGACCGGACGTTCATCCAGAAGCTTCGCTGCTGAGGTCCGGAAGTCTGCGATGCCCGCCACCTGTTCTTCGGTGATGAAAGCGAGTTCCTGATCCTGGTAAATGATGGCTTTCACATGGGTGCTTTCATCTATCTCCTGCAGGACATGTTCCAGGGTGGGAAGCAGATCCTGTTCCACATAGAGGTATTTCATACCGGGTGAGGATTGTTCCGGAAAGGCTTTATCCACCACCAGGATCCAGTTACGGTGGCCAAGCAGGTTCAGGTCCTCTTCCAGTACCTGCGTCCAAGTTGTGTCTGATTGTTCGGGCGGCTGGCCCGGATTTTTGCAGGAGAGAAGCAGCCCGGATAACAATCCGGTTAAAAGCAGGATTCGGAGGGCGAAATTCATCTTAAAAAGTTTGAGTTGTTCAAATATACCGAAAATGATTTCTTCGGATCAATTAAGAAAAGATATTCCTAACTTAGAGCTTGATCAATTGACTCTGACGAACCTGACTTATGAAGTTGTGCAGTTTTCATCTTATCTGGCTCCTTTTTCTGACCCTCTTTTCATGCTCGGGACCAACGCAATCAGCCCTGAAGCCCAATGTCGTATTCATCCTTGTGGACGATCTGGGATGGGCCGACCTTGGATGCTACGGAAGCACCTTTCATGAAACCCCCAACATAGACCGGCTGGCCGCGGAATCCATGCGGTTCACCAGTGCCTATGCAGCCTGTCCGGTCTGTTCTCCTACCCGGGCCAGTATAATGACCGGGAAATATCCGGCCAGGATTGGTGTGACCGACTGGATTACAGGCCGGCAAAGCTATAGTGCCGGGTTGCCCTGCGATATGTTGCTTTCCCGGGCTTTTGAACATGAAGTAAAACTGGAGGAAATTACCCTTGCCGAAGCCATGAAGCAGGCGGGATACCGGACCTTTTTTGCAGGCAAGTGGCACCTGGGTGAGGATTCTGTTTACTGGCCGGAACACCAGGGATTTGAAATCAATAAAGGGGGTTGGAGCGTTGGGTCCCCCAGAGGGGGCTATTTCAGCCCCTATATCAATCCCAGGCTGGAGAGCGGCCCGGAAGGGGAGTGCCTCACGGACAGGCTCACCGATGAATCGATCCGGTTTATGGAGGATCATGCTTCCGAACCTTTCTTTCTTTATCTCTCCTATTATACGGTTCATAATCCACAGCAAGGGAAGCCCGCACTTATTGAAAAGTATAAGAAAAAGATAATATCCGAAGGTCTGAATCCTGATGCCATGGAGACCACGGACAGGGAATGGATCAGGTATGCACCTCCGGATGGCAGGTTCGTGGAGCGGGTGCAACAGGGACACCCCGCCTACGCAGCCATGATTGAGACCCTGGATACCAATGTGGGCAGATTGCTGAAGAAACTGGAAGAGCTGGAGCTGGATAAAAACACCATTGTATTCTTTATGTCCGATAACGGCGGACTTTCGACCGCGGAGGGTTCTCCCACCTCCAATTCTCCCCTCAGGGCCGGGAAGGGCTGGATGTATGAAGGAGGAATACGGGAGCCCATGTTTATCAGGTGGCCCGGTACCGGTTCGCAGGGAACCCTGTCGGATGTTCCGGTCACCAGCACAGACTTTTATCCCACGATCCTGGAAATGGCCGGTTTAGAACTGATGCCTGCCCAGCATATGGACGGGCTAAGTCTGGTCCCGCTTTTTACATGGAAAGGCGGACTGGCGGAACGACCCCTTTTCTGGCATTATCCGCACTACAGCAATCAGGGCGGGAAACCGGCAGCCGCTGTTCGCCTGGGCGACTACAAACTCATTGAGTTTTTCGATCCGGGCCTGGTGGAGCTTTACCACCTGGCCGGCGATCCGGGAGAGGCCAGGAACCTGGCAAAGGAGATGCCGGAGAAAGCCGGGGAGCTGCTTCAGCTTCTCCACTCCTGGCAAAAGGAGGTGGGAGCCGGGGGCATGGACCCCAATCCTGATTATGATCCGGCTTACTTAAGAGAAAATTATCTGAATAAACCCTAATTCATAAACTTCCCATGAGAATAAGCTGTCTAATTTCTTTATCAACAGTACTTGTAGTATTAAGCTCCTGCAAAAGTCCTTCCGGGGAGACAAAAGAACTTACCCTGGAACAAATCGGCCGGCAGCTGGAGCTGCTGGATCAGAACATCCAGAGGGCGCAGTCTGAGGCTGCACTGACCGGAGAATCCCAGTGGAAGGAGAAAGCCCTTAAATATACCGCTGAACTGGAAGAGCAGCAGTTTAATGGTTCCAATCACGATGTGGGCTTCAGGATGTTCTGCAGTTACGGGAATGCGCTCCGCCTGACGGGAGATACCTCTTTTATCCCGGTGCTGGAACAGTCGGCAAAGACCCTGATCGGCCGCTTCTATGAGAATGTGGGGTGTATCCGGTCGTGGGATTTTAACCAGGAGAACTGGCAGTGTCCCGTGATCATTGACAATATGATGAACCTGGAGCTGCTTTTCTGGGCATCCGGGCAGAGTGGTGATCCGGTGTACCGGGACATGGCCATCCGTCATGCGCTTACCACCATGGAAAACCATTTCCGTCCCGATAACAGTTCTGTTCATGTGGTCGATTACGACACCCTTACGGGAGCGGTGCGACAAAAGAACACGCACCAGGGTTATTCCGACCAGTCGGCCTGGTCCAGGGGCCAGGCCTGGGGACTCTATGGCTATACCATGACCTACCGGCTGACGGATCATATCGAGTTCCTGAAGCAGGCAGAACGCATTGCCGGTTTTCTGCTCGGGCATCCCCGCATGCCGGACGACCTGGTCCCTTACTGGGATTATGATGCCCCGGGGATCCCTGAAGAACCCAGGGATGTATCGGCCGCGGCCATCATGGCGTCTGCCCTGTACGAATTATGCAGGTATTCGGAAAAAGGGGCCTACTACAAGGAGCAGGCAGACAGGATCATGGAGAGCCTGGGAACCACCTATGCTTCAAAGCCGGGTGAGAATTACGGATTTATACTCGGGCATTCGGTGGGTTCGAAACCTGCCGCTTCGGAGGTGGATGTCCCTTTGAACTATGCCGACTACTATTACCTGGAGGCGCTGCTCCGGAAAAAGAATCTGGATAAAGGAGAGTAGGATGTGTGGGGCACGGCCATCCCCTCAAAAAAATAATTGCGATATTGGTGCTTTAGAACTTGTTGATTAAAAAAAACCAATCCTATGAAAAAGACTTTCCTGCTGGCTTCTGCCTTGATCTCTCTGGCCGGACAAATCAGTGCTGCGGATCTTCCGGGAGCCTACCAATATGTGGATCAGGTACTCTGGGTGGTGTCGGATGCGGAAAACACCATGGTCAAGTACCGGGAACTGGGTTTCGACCAGTTCAGGGACCTGGGCACGGTGGAAGTGAAATCATGGAAGACGGAGAGTGTAAGCATGGCCAGGCTCATTTGTGCCAACCTGGGTGGTGCCCATGTGAACTGGATCCAGCCCCTGGAAGGGGAATCTGTATTCAATGATTTTCTTATCGCCCACGGCGATGCAGCCATGAGCCTGGTTCACAGGTTCCCGGATGTCAATGAGCTGAAAGAGGAGATTGGACGCCTGGAAGAACTCGGAACCGGAGTTCTTGATCAGATAAGCATGAAGACCAGCGAGGGGGAACTGGCCTATGTGCTGATGAATACGGAGGCGGATGGCAAATATGTTCTTGGCTTTACCTATGAAGACCATGGACTGGCCGTTCACACAGCCTTATGCGATGATAACCAGCTGGAGCTGAGGCTAAATCAATATGCCTTTGCCATTAAAGATCCAAAACCGGTATCCGCATTCTGGAAGCGGATCGGACTGCCAGAGCTGGAGATCAGGCATCCGGAGCTGGGCGAGCCCATGTATTATGGAAAACCGGCCGGGCATGAACTGATCCAGGGCTGGCAGCGCCACGGTGAAATCGCTTATGAGTGGTGCATTCCTGTAAAACCCCCCATCGTCTATGAGGATCATATAAAACTGCACGGGGAAGGGATCCACCACCTGGCCTTCTCTGTCAAGGATATGGATGTGGTCCTGGAAGACTTCACCTCAAAAGGATTTGTGGTCTCCATGGGAGGAACCTGGGGTGAAAAAGATAAACCCGGTTCTGGCCGCTATGAGTACATGGACCTGGAGCAGGCCGGTGGACTGACCATGGAGCTTTTGTGGAATTATCCGGAGTAATTTGCCAGAAAAAGCCACCATCAGTTACACACGAGGATTAAATAACAAGCATTTAAACTCTAACATTTATGAAATTTAAAAATATTGCCATGCTGGGTGGCGGATTTATCGGGGATTTTTATGTGCATGCCCTGCACGGTCAGCGCCGAAACGACCGGGTTCAGATGGTATATTCCAGGAGCGAATCCAGTGCAAAGAAAGTGGCCGAAAGGCATGGTATTTCAAACTGGACCACAGATATAAAGGAAGCCGTTCAGCATCCCGGTATTGATACCGTCGTTGTAGCACTCCCTAATTTTCTGCATCTGGAGGCGGTGAGGATGGCAGCTGAAGCCGGCAAGGCCATTCTGGTCACCAAGCCCCTGGGGCGCAATGCCGCCGAGGCCAAAGAGATGCTGGATCTGGTGGAGAAACACGGTGTTTTCCACGGGTACCTGGAAGATTTGTGCTATACCCCCAAAACGCTGAAGGCAGTGGAATCGGTGAAAAACGGGGCCCTGGGAGATATTCTCTGGGTACGTGCCCGGGAAACCCATCCGGGTCCGCACAGCGACTGGTTCTGGAACCCCGAGCTTTCGGGGGGTGGTGCCATCATTGACCTGGGTTGCCACTGCATTGAAATTGCCAGGAACTATATAGGCAAGGAGGTCAGGCCGGTGGAGGTGATGTGCTGGGCCGATACCCAGGTAAAACCCATCGAAGCAGAGGACCATGCCATTGCTCTGGTTAAGTACGCTTCAGGGGCCATTGCCCAGTTCGAGGTAAGCTGGTGTTTCCGGGGAGGGATGGATCTGCGGGACGAAGTAATGGGAGTGGAGGGAACCATATTCCTTAACCATTTTTTACGTACCGGTTTTGAAATGTATACGGCAGTAGGTGAAGGCGACTATGTGGCCGAAAAAGCCGAATCGGCCACCGGCTGGCTATTCCCGGTGGGAGACGAGGTCAATGCCCTGGGCTACGATTTTATGTTCACCGATATGTTCAATGCCATGGATGCGGGTACCCAGGCGATGGAGACCTTTTATGACGGGTATGTGGTCAATGCCATAATGGATGCCTGCTACAAATCTTCTGCTTCGAAAAAGTGGGAGCCCGTGGAACTGGAGGACTGGCGGGGCAGCGAAGAGCTTGCCAGGGGTCCCAAATACAAGGACTATGACGAAGGGTATTACCTGATCAAAGAGGAAATAATCCCCGATGGAACGGTGAAGCTCATCCTGAAGGACAAGTCTTCAGGAGAGATCATCCAGAAAATCAAATAGAAGACAGATCCAGGCTTACACGGCCTTCTTTTTTTCTCTGAACAGAAAGATAAAGATCACCAGTATCACGGCGGCAATCACGGTGGGGACATACCAGATTTTTTCCCAGTCGGCCACTCCGCCCACGGTAAGGGAGTCGATGGTTCGTCCGGCAAACCAGGTCCCGATAAACATACCCAGTCCGTAAGTGGCAAAGGTGATCAGTCCCTGCGCCGAACTCTTCAGGTTGTCCGGGGCCTTTTCATCCACGAAGATCTGCCCGGTAACCACGAAGAAGTCATAGCAGACCCCGTGCAGGATGATGGCGGTATAGATCATCCATACACCGCTTTCCGCATCCCCGTTGGCAAAGAGCAGAAAGCGCACCAGCCAGGCGGTGATACCGATAAAGAGAACCCGTTTTACTCCGAAACGGGTGATAAAGAAGGGCAGGATCAGGATAAAGAGGATCTCGGCCATCTGGCCCATGCTGATCCGGTTGGGGATGATATCTGTCGGGATCCCGATGTCGGACATAAAGGAGGCGGTGAATCCAAAATAGAAGGAGACCGGAATAAAGATCAATACCGAGGCAATCATGATGGTGGCGAAGGCGCGGGATTTAAACAGGCTGAGGGCATCCAGTCCGATAAGTTCTTTCAAATTGGCCTTCTTCTCTTTCTTCGGGGGCACATGAGGCAGGGTGAAACTGTAGAATCCCAGCATGAGCGAGGCGGCAGCCCCCACGTAGAGCTGCTCGACGGTAAGGGTATATCCCAGCCAGCCAATCACATTATTGGCCACGATCCAACCGATGGTACCCAGTACGCGTACTCCCGGAAACTGCTTTCCCGGATTATCCATCTGATGGAAGGAGAGAGAGTTGGATAGCGCCATGGTTGGGGCATAAGTGAGTGTATACAACAGGAGAGCCGGATAGAAAAACTGAAAAGTGGTGGCCCTGGAGGCCACGATCAGCAGAACGGCCCCCAGGATATGCATCGATCCCAGGACTTTTTCCGTTGCAAAATATTTATCGGCAATCAGGCCCACAAAGAAGGGCGAGATCATGGCCGAGATGGCAAAGGTGCCGTAGCAAAGCCCGATTTGCGTGGCGGTAAAACCCAGGGTTTGTCCCAGGTAGGTATTCAGGGTTACATACCAGGTTCCCCAGATGAAATACTGGAGGAACATCATGGTGGAGAGTTGCAGTCTGGTCTTAAGGCCCATAGTTTTACTTTTGTCTGAAAATAGTAATAAATCTTTTATCTTCCATATGCTTCGTTCATCCAGATCCTTTCTCAGATGAATATGCCTCCCTGAGACGGCTTGCTTAAAAGTAATAGATATGTTCTTGGTCCGGGGCTTATTTTTTTGATTAATCTTCCCTACATTTAGTCTCTGCTGATGAACAATCCAAAGAGCTACCATATTGGTGTCATTGGGGCAGGCTGGATAGCCAGGGCCCATATGGGCTTCCTGCAGGAAAGCGGAAGAGCCGGCATCACCTGGATTGCTGCCAGGAATCCTGAAAACCTGGAACAGGTCAGAAGGTCGTTTCATGTTCCAAACAAGACCCGCGATTACCGCGATATCCTGAAGGACCCCGGTGTGGATGTGGTGCTTATAGCCACCCCCCCGGACACCCACCGGGAGATGTTCGTGGAGGCCCTGAAGGCAGGAAAGCATGTGTTGCTGGAGAAGCCCATGGCCCTGAACAGGGAAGAACTGGAGGAGATGATGAGGGTGAAGGCACAGTACCCCGAACTAATTGCCATGGATTGTTCCGGGCGGCACTCCCGCTTAAACCCCAAATTTACCCTGGTGAAGGAGCTGATCGCTTCCGGAGCTCTGGGAGATATTTACCATATTCACCACCAGAGTGTTAGCAGGCAGCGTAGACCTGGCATTGAATTTCATCCCGTGGCAAAATGGTTTCTCGACAAATCCAGGGCAGGGGGCGGGCCGCTTTACGACTGGGGGGTCTACGACCTCTCTTTTCACCTGGGTGTTCTGGACGACAGGTCTCAACTCGAGACCGTGGAGCGTGTCGTGCTGAAATCCGGGCTGGATCAGGTGGACCCGGAAACCGAGGTCTACGATGTGGAGGAGCACCTGCTGGTGAACATGCAGCTGAGTGGCGGGATCAGCTATTACTGGGAGCGCGGAGTCCATGCGCATATGCTTGTGCCGAATGAAACCAGGATCTATGGGACCCGGGGAGGACTGAAGCTGGCCTACTGCACCTGGGATGATCCGGAGGTCATTTACTATGACCTGGATGAAACGGGAAAGGCGCGCGAGACCCGGTACAGCTCTGCGTGTCCTGAAAGGGAAGATGGTTATTATCTGACCAGGCACCTCATTGATGTGCTCGACGGGAAGGCTCAGCCGCTTGTCCCTCTGGAGACTGCAAAAAAACATATGGAGATAATTTTTAAAATAAATGAAAGCAATTAACAAACTCGAAATAGCAAAAATGATCGATCACTCCCTCCTGCATCCAACCATGGATGACCGGACGCTGAAGGAAGGGATCGAACTGGCCAGAAAGTACCATGTAGCCTCCGTCTGCATCAAACCCTATGCGGTGAAGATGGCGGCAGATATGTTGAAGGGCTCGGATGTGATGGTTTGTACCGTGGTCGGATTTCCACATGGAAACAGCCGGGTGGATGTAAAGATCTTTGAGACGGAGAGGGCCATTGATGACGGAGCTGTGGAGATCGACATGGTGGTCAATACGGGGAAAGTGCTGTCGGAGGACTGGGAGTATGTGAGGGAGGAAATTGCAGCCATCGAATCGGTGACCAGGCTGCACGGGGCCGCTCTGAAAGTTATTTTTGAGAATGATTTTCTGCCCGAGGCGAAGTATAAGATTAAATTATGCAGGATCTGCAGCGATCTGAAGGTGGAGTTTGTAAAGACTTCCACCGGTTATGGCTTTGTAAAGCAGACGGATGGCAGCTATAATTACAAGGGGGCCACACCTGAGGACCTGATACTGATGCGCAAGCACAGTGATCCCCGGGTGGAGGTAAAGGCAGCCGGTGGTATACGGACCCTGGAGGATGTTTTGAAGGTGCGGGAACTGGGAGTAACCCGTATTGGGGCCACAGCCACCGAGGCCATCGTCCTGGCAGTGGATGGTAAAAATGGAAGGCCGTTCCCGGAAGGATACTAAAGACACTGAACCTAAATAAGAAAGATCATGAGAATGAAGTTATTAGTGCCCTTGCTTGTGCTGGTTCCTGCTTTCTTTTCCTGTTCGGAACAAAGCGAAGAGAAGCAAAGACCCAACATTGTGTTTATCATGTCGGACGATCACGCCTATCAGGCCATCAGCGCCTACAGCGATCATCTGATTCAAACCCCCAACATCGACCGGATCGCCAACGAGGGGATGCTGTTCAGCAACGCCTGTGTAAGCAATTCCATCTGCGCTCCCTCCAGGGCTACCATCCTCACCGGGAAGCACTGTCACCTGCACGGGAAGATCGATAACCATTTTATCTTTGATACCACCCAGGTCACTTTCCCGCAACTTTTTCAGGCAGCAGGCTATCAGACGGCCATGTTCGGGAAGCTCCATTTCGGAAATAACCCCAAAGGAATTGATGAGTTTAAGATTCTTCCGGGTCAGGGAGCATATTATAACCCGGATTTTAATACCAACGAGGGTAAAATCCGGATAGAAGGATATACCACCGATGTGATTACCGATCTGACCATGGACTGGATGAAGAACCGAAGGGATCCGGACTTACCTTTCCTTCTGTTCTTCCTGCACAAGGCCCCGCACCGGGAATGGTTGCCGGCTGAAAGGCACTACAAAGAGTTTACAAAAAAGACCTTCCCCGAGCCACCAAACCTGTTTGACGATTATGAGGGACGGGGATCGGCTGCAAAAGAGGCTGAGATGAATATTCTCCTGCACCAGAACTGGGCAGGGGACTCGAAGTTGCGCCCGGAGGTTCTGGACGAACTGGGAATAGCTCCCAGCTCCGATTGGGACAAGCAGGCCATGCAGAATAAGTATGATCGCTTTACGGAGGAGCAACTGGCGGCCTGGAATGCGGTTTATGATCCCATCAATGAAGATTTTAAAATGCGCTATCCCACCATGACTGAAAAGGAAAAGATGCAATGGAAATTCCAGCGCTATATGCAGGATTACCTGGGCAGCATCGCCGCGGTGGACGAAGGGGTTGGTACCTTGCTCGATTATCTGGACGAAGCGGGACTTACAGAGAACACCATCGTGGTTTATACCTCGGACCAGGGTTTTTACCTGGGCGAGCACGGATGGTTCGACAAGCGTTTTATTTACGACGAATCCTTCAAGACACCCCTGCTGGTCAGATGGCCCGGAAGTGTGAAGCCCGGGAGCGTAAGTGACGAGATGGTTCAGAATCTGGACTTTGCCCAGACCTTCCTGGAGATCGCTGGTATTGAGGCGCCCTCCGATATGCAGGGGGAGAGCATTGTTCCGCTGCTGAAGGGGGATATCAGGGGATGGGACCGGGATGCGGTCTACTACCACTACTATGAGTATCCGGCCGTGCATATGGTGAAGCGGCACTACGGCATTGTGACCCGCGAGTATAAACTGGCGCATTTCTATTACGATGTGGATGAGTGGGAGCTGTACGACCGCAGGAATGATCCCATGGAGATGCAGAATGAATATGACAACCCGGAGTATGCCGAAGTAGTGGAGGAGCTGAAGGAGAAGCTGGCCGACTTACGGGTGAAATACGGAGATTCGGAGGAACTGGACCAGAAGTTTATCGACCTGTATACCGAATAGATATTGACACAGTCAAAAAGTATTGCTTATGAGAAGAGATCTGATCACCCTAGTGCTGATTGCCGGATTGATTCCCTCCCTGCATGCACAAAACCTGCTCAGATCGGAATGGAAGTTTAAAACCGGCGACAATTCCGCCTGGGCCTGGCCGGCTTTTGATGATTCCGCCTGGGAGATAATTGAAGCGGGTACCGACTGGGAGAAACAGGGATACAGCACCTACGACGGATTTGCCTGGTACAGGCAGGAGGTGTTTATTCCTGAGCACTTAAAAAAACAGGCGATTGATAACGGGGGACTGATGCTCCGGCTGGCCAGGATCGACGATTCGGACGTGACCTATTTTAATGGTCAGATCCTGGGAGCGACCGGTGGACTACCGCCCGATTATCAAAGTGGCTATGGCGATCCCCGTGTTTATACGGTTCCGGCGGACCGGGTCTCCTGGGGCGCGCAGAACACGATTGCCATCAGAGTGTATGATGGCGGCGGGGGCGGTGGAATTGTGGGGAACCCGGTGAGCCTGGCGGTCATCGGGATGGAGGAACTTCTGGAGATGGTTCCCCTGATGGACCGGCAGGATCATTTGTTCCTGGAGGAAGGCCCTGTAGGGATCCAAATCCTGGTAGAGAACAAAATGAAGCAGCGGGTATCCGGCGTTCTTCATATGACTGCAAGCTCCGATTTCGGAGAAGTTGTTGCAGATCTTATAAAGGAACTTAAAGTCGGGGCGCAGGGAGTGAAAGAAGTAGCTCTGGAGCTGGGACAGCTTTCACCGGGCTTCTATAAGATCACTCTGACATTTGAGAGCGAAAGCGGTAACAAGCGGGTAGAATTTGCCATCGGGGTCCGGCCCGAAGAGATAGTTTCCCCCCTGGATCGTCCCGGTGACTTTGAGAACTACTGGATGAGGGCCCGGCGTGAACTGGATGCGGTGGATCCCCAGTTCAGGCTGATCCGTCAGGACAAGCTCTGTACGGAGACGCGTGAAATTTTCCTGGTGGAGATGCGCTCCCTGGGAAATATTCTGATCCGGGGATGGTATAAAAGGCCAGTCAAAGAGGGTGTCTACCCGGCCATTTTGCATGTGCAGGGTTATAGCAGCGAAAAGACTCCCCAAACCCTTTATCAGGGCGATGATATGGTTTCCCTTGCCCTGAACATACGTGGACACGGAAACAGCAGGGACCATGTAAATCCGGGCTTCCCCGTTTACCTGCAGCACCGGGCGGATGACCGGGAACTTTACATATACCGGGGTGCCTACATGGACTGTGTGCGGGCTGTGGATTTTCTCTATTCACGCAGCGAAGTGGATACCTCGCGTGTAGCGGTCGAGGGAGGCAGCCAGGGGGGAGCCCTTAGCTTTGCTACGGCCGCACTGGATAATAGGCGAATCGACCTCTGTGTGCCCCAGGTTCCTTTTCTGTCCGACTTCAGAGACTATTTCAAGCTGGTCGCCTGGCCGGGAGGAGAATTTGAGCAGTATTTCGAGGAACATCCGGAGATTTCAGAGGATGAGATTTACAAGAACCTGAGCTATATAGATATCAAGAATCTGGCCCCCTGGATCAAGGCTCCGGTTCTGATGTCTGTCGGATTGATGGATCAGACCTGTCCGCCCCATATTAATTTTGCCGCCTATAATCAGTTACAGGTCCCCAGGGAGTATGTGGTTTACCCCGATGCCGGACACAGTCTTCCCGCTGAGAACTATCCGGTGATGGTGAATTATATCAGGAAACAATTTGGAATGGATTAAGCAAATAAGCCACCGGTAATAAATTTTTAAATCCAATCATTATGGTCATCATTCAATCTTATTTTGTGGCAGTGCTGCTTTGTGTGATCACGATGCTTTGCTGGGGTTCCTGGGCCAATACCCAGAAAATGGCTTCCAAAAAATGGGCCTTTCAGCTCTTTTACTGGGATTACTCCCTGGGCGTACTGATCCTCTCCCTGATCCTGGCTTTTACCATGGGCAGCACGGGAGAAGAGGGCCGGGGATTTCTGGCCGACCTGGCCCAGGCCGATGGGCAGGCGATCGGGTCGGCCCTGCTGGGAGGGGCTGTTTTTAATATCGCCAACCTCCTGATTGTGGTGGCCATTCATATTGCCGGGATGGCCGTAGCCTTTCCCATTGGGATCGGACTGGCACTGGTTATAGGTGTGGTGGTCAACTATGTGGCCACCCCCCTCGGAAACCCGGTGGTCCTGTTTATCGGGGTGATCCTGGTTGTACTGGCCATTGTACTGGATGCCCTGGCTTACCGGAAACACAGCGGGGGAACAGCCTCAGGAACCACGAAAGGCATTGTGATCTCCATCCTGGGTGGAATCCTGATGGGATTCTTCTACCGTTTTGTAGCAGCATCCATGGCCACTGATTTTGCCATGCCGGAAGCCGGAAAACTGACTCCCTATACCGCTTCGGTAATTTTTGCCGTGGGACTTCTGCTTTCCAACTTTTTCTGGAATACCTTTTTTATGTACAAACCGGTTACTGGAGAAAAGGCCAGCTACAGGGACTATTTCAAAAAGGGGGATACCGGACTGCACCTGATCGGCATCCTTGGGGGAGTTATCTGGAGCCTGGGCATGACCTTTAGCATCATTGCAGCAGAGCAGGCAGGCTTTGCTATTTCCTATGGCCTGGGACAGGGAGCCACGCTGATCGCGGCCCTCTGGGGGGTATTTATCTGGAAAGAATTTGGCAAGGCAGAAGGTTTGAAGGGACTGATTGCGGCCATGTTCCTTTTCTTTCTGGTCGGACTGGGAATGATCATTGCAGCCAGACTCATATGAGAAAAAAAATTGTTGTTGTCGGAAGCTCCAATACGGACCTGATCATCAGGGTAAGTGAAATACCCCGACCGGGTGAAACATTACTCGGCGGCGAATTTTTTATGTTCCCCGGGGGGAAAGGAGCCAATCAGGCGGTGGCTGCCGCGCGTGCAGGAGGGGATGTGGTATTTATTGCTTCTGTCGGGGACGATCCTTACGGGGAAGAGGCCATAAAAGGGTATAAACTGGATAATATCAATACAGCGGATATAAAAATCTGTAAAGGCGTCCCTTCAGGCATTGCCATGATCACCATTTCTGAGAGGGGAGAAAATGCCATTACCGTTGCTTCCGGAGCCAATGCCTTGCTAAGCCCGGATGACCTGGAGGAAACGGAAGAACCCTTCCGGGAAGCGGATTATATGCTGATCCAGCTGGAAATACCCCTTGAAACGGTTCAGAAAGCGGTAGAGCTGTGCAGTGAATTAGATACGCGGGTGATTCTGAATCCTGCTCCTGCTGCAAAGCTAAGCGATGCAATACTTAAGCATGTCTCCATCATCACTCCCAATGAGACAGAAGCAGAAAGCTTAACAGGGATACCTGTAACAAATGAGCAAAGTGCAGCCGAGGTTGCCGATGCACTTCATAAGCGGGGTATTGAAACAGTGATTATTACCCTGGGTGCCAGGGGTGCTTATCTGTCCGGTCCCGGCTCCGGAATCCGGAAGATCGTGCCTGGCTTTTCAGTACAGGCTGTTGATACCACCGCTGCGGGGGATGTATTCAACGGACAGCTTGCCGTCTCTCTGGCTGAAGGAAGGGGACTTGAAAGAGCGGTATTGGAGGCTCATGGAGCCGCCGCCCTTTCCGTTCAGAAACTGGGAGCCCAGAGTTCCATTCCCCGATGGGAAGAAACACGTGATTACCTCAGAGACCAATCCAGATAATATTTAATGCTATGAACACAAAATTGAAAACCAGAGGCATCGTATCTGCCCTATTGCTGGTGGCCGGATTTTTCCTGGGCTCCTGCACAACGATGGAAAAGGAAACTGTTTCTGCCGAGGTGGATTATCCTGCGGAGTTCACTCTGTCAAAGGCTGCTCTCAGGGATAAGATCAGGGGAGGATGGGCCGGTCAGGTCATCGGATGCACTTATGGGGGACCTACTGAATTTCAGTACAACGGGACCATGATCCAGGACTACGTTCCTCTTTCCTGGGATGAGAGCCGGATGGAGTGGTACTATAAAAACGCCCCGGGACTGTACGATGACATCTACATGGATCTGACCTTTGTGGAGGTTTTTGAAAAGGAGGGCCTGGATGCTCCGGCCTCTTCCCACGCACGTGCCTTTGCCTATGCGGACTATATGTTGTGGCATGCCAACCAGGCTGCCCGTTACAATATCATGAACGGAATGGAGCCCCCTGCATCGGGACACTGGGAGAACAATCCCCATGCCGATGATATCGACTTCCAGATCGAAGCCGATTTTGCAGGCTTGATGAATCCCGGAATGGTCAACTCCTCCTCGGAGGTTTGCGACCGGGTGGGTCATATTATGAATTACGGAGATGGCTGGTACGGAGGTGTTTATGTGGCAGCCATGTATTCCCTTTCCTTCTGGTCGGACGATGTGGAATTCATTGTCAGGGAGGCCCTGAAAAGCATTCCTGAGCAAAGTGAGTTCTATCAGTGCATCAATGATGTTATTGCCTGGTATGAAACGAATCCGGAGGACTGGAAACAAACCTGGTTCGAGGCGGAGCGTAAGTGGTCGTCGGATATGGGTTGTCCCGATGGAGTGTTTGTTCCTTTTAATATCGATGCTAAGATCAATGCGGCCTATATCGTGATCGGATTATTATACGGGGAAGGCGATTTTGGGAAGACCATTGATATCAGCACCCGGTGCGGCCAGGATTCGGATTGCAACCCGGCCAGCTCGGGAGGGATACTGGGGACCATCCTGGGCTATGATGCCATTCCGGAGTACTGGAAGCAGGGACTGGACAAGGTCGAGGACATGGATTTCAAATACACCACCGTTTCGCTGAACGACATCTATGAGATGGGTTACCGCCAGGCCGTGGAGATGGTGAAACGCAAGGGGGGAGAGGAGTTGGAAGATGGATTGAAGATCAAGTTTGAAGAGCCGGTAGCCGTCAAATTTGAAAAGGCTTTCGAGGGACACTACCCGGTACAAAAAATCCGTGCATCCCGGGGAGGGAATACCCTGACAGCAGGCGGAGAAACAGAACACAGTTTCGATTTCAACGGAAAGGGATTTGTGTTAAGGGGCGGTGCCGGCAAGCTTCCCGGAGTTGAAGAAGACAGGAAGCTGGAAGTTGAGGTGTACGTGGACGGAGAATTGCACGAGCTGGCAATCCTTCCCACCGGATATCAGGGCAGAAGACATGAAGTGACATGGAAATACAATCTGGAAGAAGGGGACCACCAGGTGAGGGTGGTTTGGCTCAATCCTTCCAGAGGCTACAGGGTTGAGCTGGGCGATGTGATTGTCTACGGGCCCGAACCTGAAGTCTGACAGTGAAGCTGTAAGAAATTCTTTTTACGCTTTGCCGGATAGTTTTTAAACAGAACCGCACCTAATATATTCTGCTATGAAGCGAAAAATGTTCCTGCTTGTACTTGCTGCCATACTCGTTCAGGCAAGTGTTACAGCCCAGTTTTTAAAGGTTTCGGACAACCAGCGATTCCTGGTGACTTCAGAGGGTGCGCCCTTCTTCTGGCTGGGTGATACCGGCTGGGAAATGCTTCACCGGCTCGATCGGCAGGAAATGGACCAATATATGCGAAACCGCGCCGGGAAAGGATTTACAGTAATCCAGACGGTGATCGTCGGAGAGATTGACGGACTGGCATTTCCCAATATGGAGGGCCATCTGCCCTTCAAGGATTTTGATCCGGCGCGACCCACCGAGGGTTATTTTACTATGGTTGACTATGCAGTGATGAAGGCCCGGGAATATGGACTTGTTCTGGCAATGCTGCCTACCTGGCACAGTTATGTATTGCCTGGCTCCCATCCGCTGCTTAATGAAGAGGCTGTGTTTAATTCTGAGAATGCCTATGCTTATGGAAAGTTCCTGGGAGAACGCTATAAGGATGCCCCCAATATCGTATGGGTCCTGGGAGGGGACTGGCCCGCCGGTCCCCAGATCGGGATCTGGGACGCCATGGCCGCGGGCCTTGGCGAGGGAGATTCGGGCGTCCACCTGCTTAGCTATCATCCCCGCGGGCAGCAGACCAGCTCCACCTGGTTACACAACAGGGAATGGCTCGATTTTAATATGGTGCAGACCGGGCATCAGGCACCCTCTTTCAATGTTTACGACTGGATCAGCAACGATTATTACCTGACTCCGCCCAAACCGGTGCTTAATGGAGAACCCTCCTATGAAGAAATTAGCATCTGGTTTAATCCGGCCAATCCCAGGCACGATGCCTATGAGGTCAGGAAACAGGCCTACTGGTCGGTTTTTGCAGGAGCCTTTGGCCACACTTACGGCAACAACAATATCTGGCAGATCAACCGGGGGGATGAGAGCAGCCGGATATGGCCCAACCGGTCCTGGGACAAAGCTCTGGAGAGTCCGGGTGCCGGACAACTGATACACCTTCGGAGATTGATGGAGTCGAGACCATTTCTTTCAAGGATCCCGGATCAGAGCCTATTATTTGGTGATAATCCATCCCATGCCTCCGATCATATCCGGGTCACACGCGATGGCTCAGCTGGTGAAAGTGATGCCACATATATCATGGCTTACCTGCCTTATTACAAAAGTTTTAAGATCAATACTAAGGTGATCCCCGGCACCAGGCTAAAAGTATGGTGGTACAACCCTCAAACGGGCCATGCCTACTTGCAGGCTTATTTGGATAACCGGGGGGAGTTTGAGTTTTCCAACTGGGATGGTATGATCAAAGAAGGCATGGGGGGGCCCGACTGGGTGGTGGTGATCGATGATGCTTCGGCCGGATATGAAGCGCCCGGACGCCAGATTATTCCCGGCAAAAAGAGGAGTGGTCCTTAAGGACTTCAGCATCCGGGCATACCAGCTTAGTCCTTCTGTCTTAAACTTATTCTTGACCCGTGCCAGGTCATTTGTTTGCACTACAGGCAGCTGCCGGCCTGCCATATATTATGAAAAGATCATAATTGAAGATGTGGTTCCTTGGCAGATTTGAGCTATATTTAGGGTACATAACCTCAAACTGATTCTTCCATGAAATTCCGCAACTTTCTTTTGAGCAGCCTGTTTTTAATGGCAGCGCCTGCTGTATCGGCACAACTACAGGTCACTTCCCCGACCACCGATTACAAGACCAATCCCATTGGTATGGATAATCCCGCTCCCCAGCTTAGCTGGATCATTCAATCGGACCAGAACAACACCATGCAGGAATCCTATGAAATCCATGCTGCCCTGGATCCGGCGGATCTGGCAAAGAAGGGAAAGCAGGTCTGGAATACGGGAACTGTGGTTTCCTCCCGGAGCATTCATATCCGGTATCAGGGTCAGGCGCTCAAGTCTTACCAGCGTGTATACTGGCAGGTTCGGGTGGCGGACAATCACGGGAAGAAGAGTAAATGGAGCGAACCGGCTTTCTTTGAGATGGGAAAGCTGAAGAGTGCCGACTGGGTGGCCGACTGGATCACTCCGGCCTGGGAAGAGGATCCGAAAAAATCGGAGCCTTCGCCCTACCTGAGGAAGGAGTTTGCCTTGAATAAGCGCATTAAACAGGCCAGGCTATATATCAGTAGCCAGGGGCTTTATCAGGTTGAGATTAACGGGAAAAGAGTAGGGGACCAGGAGTTTACTCCCGGATGGACCAGCTACGATACCCGGCTGCAATACCAGACCTACGATATCACCTCCCTGCTGGTTCAGAGCCGGAATGCCGTGGGGATTGTTCTGGGCGATGGCTGGTTCAGGGGCAACCTGGGATGGATTGACGGAAGAAACAACTGGGGAGAAAAGCTGGCAGCCCTTGCAGAGATTATCATTGAATATGCGGATGGGACCAGTGCTACAATCTCCACCGATGATAGCTGGAAAGCCAGCACCGGTCCGATTCTGGAATCGGATATTTACAATGGAGAGGTCTATGATGCGGGCAGAGAACTGACTGGCTGGAGCACGGTGGCTTATGACGACAGTCAATGGAAAGGAACAGCCAGGATGGAAATTTCAAAGGAGAAACTGATTGCTCCGGAAGGGCCTCCCGTGAAGATTGTAAACACCCTGGAGCCTGTTTCCATTGAAAAGAGGGAGGAAGGCTGGCTGGTTGATATGGGTCAGAACATGGTGGGATGGATCCGGATCAGGGCTTCTGGTAACAGCGGGGATGTGCTTACCCTCCGGCATGCCGAAGTGCTGGATAAGGAGGGAAATATGTATTATGAGAACCTGCGCGCTGCCAAATGCACCAACACCTATAAGCTTAAAGGCGGAACCGAGGAAAGCTTTGAGCCCCACTTCACCTTTCAGGGATTCCGCTATGTAATGGTATCCGGTTATCCGGGCGAGCTGACTGCCGATAAGATCCGGGGCATGGTGATTCACTCTGCCATGGAGCCTTCAGGCACCTTTGAGTGCTCGGAACCCCTGCTAAACCAGCTGCAGCATAATATTGTATGGGGATTGAAAGGAAATTTTCTGGATGTGCCCACCGATTGTCCCCAACGGGATGAACGACTTGGTTGGACCGGCGATGCACAGGTATTTGCACCTACTGCCTGCTTTAATACGAATGCAGCAACATTCTATCGAAAATGGTTGAAGGACCTGGCTGCTGATCAGAAAGAGGATGGATCCATTCCACACGTGGTACCGGATATCCTGGGAGGTGCGGGAGCTACCGGCTGGGCCGATGCAGGGGTTATTATCCCCTGGGTCGTGTATCTGGATTACGGCGACCTGACGGTTCTGGAGAACCAGTATGAGAGCATGAAGGCCTGGATTGAATTTATGAAGGAGCGTGCCGGGGAGGATCTCATCTGGACGGGAGATTTTCATTTTGGCGACTGGCTTGCCTTTGCCTCCAACAGATCCGATTACATGGGGGCCTATACCCTCAAGGACCTGATTGCCACCGCCTATTATTCCTACTCCTCTTCCATAGTGGCGAAAACCGCAGCGATTCTGGGACATGAGGAAGAGGCCCGGTATTACAGCCAGCTTTCCGAACAAATCAAAGACGCATTTAACAGGGAATTTGTTACCCCAAACGGCCGCCTGGTGGCTAATACCCAGACGGCCTACACCCTGGCCCTGGCCTTTGACATGCTGGACGAGGAGACTGCTGAAAAAAGTGCAGCCTATCTGGCCGGGGATGTGGAACAATTCGGACATATAACGACCGGCTTCCTGGGTACCCCCCTGATTTCAATGACACTTACGGAAATTGGCAGGAACGATCTGGCCTATCAGTTGCTGAACCGCCAGGAGTATCCTTCCTGGCTCTATCCGGTAACCATGGGTGCCACCACCATCTGGGAACGCTGGGACGGACAGAAGCCCGATTCCACCTTCCAGGATCCCGGGATGAATTCCTTTAACCATTATGCTTACGGGGCCATCGGGAAATGGATGTACCAGGTAGTTGCAGGAATTGGAAGAGATGAAAACAATCCCGCCTACAAGCATATCATCATCCGGCCTCGTCCGGGTGGAGGGCTCAGTTCGGCAAGGGCCACCCATCAATCCATGTACGGTGAAATTATCTCGGGGTGGAAGCTCGATGGAGAGCAACTGACCATGGAGGTGGTCATTCCTGCCAATACCAGTGCCACCATCCATATACCAGGGGAGACCACAGGGATCACCATCAATGGAAGCAGCCCGGAGGACTCGGGAATGGAAATTAAAGAGCTGGAGGGTGAGGTGCTTGCAAATACCGGATCAGGGACTTTTACCATTGTCACAACGTTGTAAAATTCCTGGCGTGAGACAGCTTTTGTACCTGCTTCTGATTCTGTTCGCGTGGAGCTGTACTTCCGAAAGCAACAGGCCGCCGGAAAGACCAAATGTATTGTTCATTGCGGTGGATGATCTTCGACCCGAACTCGGCTGCTATGGCAGGGAATGGATCCATTCTCCCCATATCGACCGCCTGGCTGCGGAAGGGACCAGGTTCGACCGTTCGTACTGCAACATCCCGGTTTGCGGCGCTTCCAGGGCCAGTCTGATGACGGGATTGAGACCGGCGCGGAACCGCTTCCTGACTTATCTGACCCGGGCCGACGAAGAGGCCCCGGGGATCACCACACTGCCCGGTCATTTCAGGAAGCACGGGTACTATACCATCAGCAACGGCAAGATTTTTCACCACGACGATGATGCCATGGACAGCTGGGATGAGATCTGGCACCCCGGATCCAACAGCCGTTCCTGGAGAGACTATGCCCTCCCGGAAAATATCGAGCGGGACACCTCTGACCGGTTCCGGGGTCCGCCCTTTGAACGGGCCGAGGTTTCGGACACGGTTTATAAGGATGGTAAAACTGCTGAAAAGACCATCCGGGATCTTCGGAAACTGAAAAAACAGGAGAAACCTTTCTTTCTGGCCACCGGGTTCCTCAAACCCCATCTCCCCTTTAATGCTCCGGAAAAGTACTGGAAGATGTATGACGGAAAGGTGAGCCTTCCAGAAAATAACCATCCACCCGCCAATGCCCCTGCGGAGTCGCTGCACAACTTCGGAGAGCTCAGGGCTTATGCCGGAGTTCCCCCGGAGGGACCTGTACCGGATGAGTTTGCCAGGGAACTGATCCATGGCTACTATGCCTGCGTCAGCTATACCGACGCCCTGATCGGGAAGATCCTGGAGGAGCTGAAACAGCTGGAGCTGGACAGGAGCACGATTGTGATCCTCTGGGGCGATCATGGCTGGAACCTGAGGGAACACGGATTGTGGTGCAAACATTGCAACTACGAGACCTCGCTTCACACCCCTTTAATCGTCAGGGTTCCGGGGACCAAACAGGTAGGCGTAAGTTCAGAGATCGTGGAGTATGTGGATATCTATCCCACCCTTTGTGAACTGGCCGGACTGGAGCTTCCGGGTCACCTGCAGGGCAGCAGTTTCAGGGAGCTGCTTTACGATCCCCGGGCAAACAGTGATGGGGTAGCTGTTTGCCAGTGGTATGTCGGGATCACGACCATCCGGGAACACTGGTTCTATACCGAGTGGGTGAATGATTCCGACAGCTCATACGCCCGGATGCTTTATGATCACAGGGTCGACCCGGAGGAGAACTTTAATATTTCCGAAGCTCCGGAAAATGCGGAAACCATCAAAGCATTAAGTCAGGAAATGAGGCGCAGCAGGGCTCCGGAGTATTTCAAATAGCCAATTCTCATCTTAAAAATTTTCTTTTTACAGGCTTTCAGGCGATCTGCAGGGCACTGGACACATATATGTGCATTCAGGCCTGCATACTATCGTCTAACAAAAAATTGCTTGTAATGAAAATGAACAGAAAGTGCCTAATTCTCCTGCCCCTGGCAGGTTTATTCCTTTTTTTCCACTATGGATGCAACAAGGATGAAGAAAGTGAAAGTTCTAAGAGTGAGAGCTCCAACTCCCTGGTATATGAGGATGAGACCCTTTTGGACCAGGTCAGCCCCTATTTCTATGACAATCATATTTACCGGATCGAACTGCTGGGAGCAAACCAGGAACGGGAGCAGATTGTCCGTGAGGCTCTCGAAAACGGGGTAGAAGAGGAGTTCCTGATGATCGATCAGGCCCAGAAGTACTTCTTCAACCATACCGCTGTGATCATGTATTCCATCCCAACCCTGGATCCCGAGCAAACCCTGATCCTCTATGAAACAGGTGGACTCTACCAGGTCAGTATGGCCCATTACCGGCCGGCAGAGAGGGGACTCATGTATTTTGAGCTGAAAACCATGGATGATCACAACTATTTTTCCCTGAAACTGGATGATCAGATGCGAATGGGAGAGTTGAAAGTTTTTGAAAACGAAAAGATAAAAAGTTTCAATAGTGCGGTTTATTCCTTAACTTACATGGACGAAAGCCAGGAGAAAAGCCTGAAAGGTGCAGAAGCCGAATGCTGCAGAAAGGAGAGTAGCTGGAAAGCCTGTATGAACTGCACGCTTGATGACTGCAGCAGCAGTTGGTTATGTAAGGCTACATCTCTTATAGCACCGGTTGAACTTGTTGCAGCTTTTGCTGCGTCCTGTATCGGTGCCGGACCGGATAGCAGATGTTAAACCAAATATTATCCGTATGAATCGTTACACAAAAGTTAAATTCTGGAGTCTCCCGGTCGTAGGGATCGTGTGTATTCTTATCGGAGGCTTTTTATATCCGTATGGCCCCGAAAAGAGGGTCTATGCTGATTTTTTTCTTCTTGCCGGGCTGGGGCAGATAGTTATATTTGCCGTGCTTCTTTTCTTCTGGGTTCGCCGGAAAAACAGGGAAGCTAAGAAAGCTTAAGTCCTGAAATCAACAGCAGCCCGGATTTTAGCCAGGTAGTTCTCAACCGGCACGTAATCCGGGCTACTGTTTCCGGATCCCAGGGCAGATCCGTGTTTCAAAAGACAGATTCCCGCAGGCAACATTCAAATTTATGCTCATTTCCTGAGTCAGGCTGGCTCCAAATCAAATTCAGTGCTTAAATTTAGTAGCACAAAATATTTGAGAAGGAAATGCATAAATTTTTACTTCTGTTATCGATCCTGGGCTACTTCTGCTCCTGGAGTGTTATAAACGCACAGGAACCAACGGGCTTGCAGGTAAGCCGGGAATTTCCCCAGTACTGGGAATATCATGGTGAACCGGTTCTGCTTCTGGGTGGATCGGACGAAGATAACCTGTTCCAGTTGCCGGGTCTGGAAGAACAGCTGGATCTGTTGCTTTCGGCAGGGGGAAACTACGTACGCAACACCATGTCGAGCCGGGACAGCGGCAATGTCTGGGCCTTTTACTTCGATGCGGAAAAGGGAAAATATGACCTGAACCGATGGAATCCCGAATACTGGAGACGCTTTGGGGAACTGCTTAAACTTTCTTCAGAAAGAGGGATCGTGGTACAGGTGGAACTCTGGGCCACCTTTGATTTTTACAGGGAGAACTGGGACAAAAATCCCTTCAATCCGAAAAACAATACCAATTATACCGCGGAGCGTACAAAACTGCCCCTGGAGGTAAGCACGCATCCCACCTTCTGCGATAATCCGTTTTTCTGGTCCGTGCCCGCTTGTCAGAATAACATGCCCCTGTTAAACTACCAGCAGCGCTTTATCGATAAGATACTCTCCCTGTCCCTGGAATATGACCACGTGCTGTACTGCATCGACAACGAGACCTCGGTTACTTCGGAATGGGGGCGGTTCTGGTCGGATTACATCCGGAAAAAGGCAGCAGAGCAGGGGAGAAGCATTCATGTAACCGAGATGTGGGATCCCTGGGACCTGGATCATATTTCACACCGGGAGACTTTTGACCACCCGGAAACTTATTCCTTTGTGGAGATTTCCCAGAACAACCACCAGCGGGGACAAAATCAGTGGGACAATGGCCTGCGGCAGATCCGGAAGCTGAAAAATGCCGGAAATCTGAGGCCGGTCAACAATGTGAAGACTTATGGCAATGACCTGGGGACACACGGGGGTGGCACCCAGAACGGGATCCAGAGTTTTATCCGGAGTACCCTCTTTGGTTCGGCTGCGGTGCGCTTTCACCGGCCAACATCGGGGCTCGGACTGGGCGATACTGCCCGGGCGGTCATTCACAGCATGCGTATGGCCACCTCGCGTATTGATTTCTTTCATGCAGAGCCTCACAATGAACTCCTCCTGCAAAGAGAGGAAAATGAAGCCTATTGCCGGGCGGTACCCGGGAAGGAATACCTGGTCTATTTTCCTGAAAGCGGAATTGTTGAACTGGATCCGGGGAAGTCGGAAAGCGGATGGGAGGTTCAGCAGCTGGAGATCCTGAGCGGAAAGTGGAAGAAACCGGAAGTGAAAGCGAGCGAGACCCTTCTTATTCTTCAGAGTCCGGGGAAACATTTTATCTTTATGATTCAGCAATCCCAATAAACATAATTGAAACCCTATGAAAAAACTACTGATCACTTTGCTAGCATGCTCCATCCTCACTCCCCTGGTGGCACAGAACCAGGTAATTCCCCTCTGGGAAGGAGATCCGCCCAACTACCGGGAGACGGGTGAAGTGACCATCTGGGATACCTCCGACATTGTCCGGGTCAGGAATGTGCAGAAACCCGATATTGCCGTGTTCCTGCCTTCCAAAAAGAATTCCACAGGCGAAGCGGTGGTGATCTGCCCGGGAGGGGGTTACGAAATCCTGGCCTACGACTGGGAGGGAAGTGATATTGCACGCTGGCTCAATTCCCGGGGCATAGCCGCATTTGTGCTGAAATACCGGCTGCCCGGTTCCAAAAGCAATATTGTTCCCCATAAGTCCCCCCTGATGGATGCACAGCGTGCCATGAGGCTGGTCCGTTTCAACGCGGCAAAGTGGAACATCGATCCATCCAGGATCGGTGTGATGGGATTTTCTGCCGGGGGACACCTGGCATCCACGCTCTCCACCCATTATGACGGGGGAGATGCCGGTGAAGAACTGATCCGGTACTACTCCAATGAACTGCAGGTAACGGAAGATACCCCGCCGGCCATCCTGATCCATTCAGATGATGATACCGCCGTTCCGGCTGAAAATAGTATCGCCTATTATAAGGCGCTCCGGTCCAATAAGATATCCTCGGAATTGCACATCTATCCTTACGGTGGCCACGGATATTCCCTGGCCATTGGGCAGGGGCATCTGGCCACCTGGCCCGACCGGGTCATCGAATGGATCCGTTACCTGTATCCATAAGCTGAGACCCCTTGTAAAATTTTGGAGTTTTTTGTTTGGCTAATCAAAAAATTCATCTATTTTTGCCACGAATTTAAGTAATGCACGTTCTGTGAAAGAATACCCATAGCCATCAATAGTTTAAGGTCTGGTAGTTCAGTTGGTTAGAATATCGGCCTGTCACGCCGAGGGTCGCGGGTTCGAGTCCCGTCCAGACCGCTTAAACGATCAAAACCCGAAGAGTAATCTTCGGGTTTTTTTATGGTCATATGCGAATCAAGCTTGCTTGAATGAGCAGGTGGCCATAAAAATAACCAGGGCGAGCATTCGCCCTGGGGTTTTGATAGGTATTATGCAAGGTAGCCCCCGGCAGGGGCAGGGAACTTTTCGTAGAAAAGAGTCCCGTCCAGACCGCTTCTTAATTCACAAATCCCCTTTAAAATAAAGACTTACAGGGGATTTATTTTTAGGAGTGTTGTCAAGGGTGCTGTATTTAGAGGCATTTAGCTATTTTCATTAGCGGGCAAACCAGTCGGGGTTTTTATTTGAAGGTTTCTGAGCCAATAACAATCTTTATGGCCTTATCTATATCTAAAACATGAGTGGGATCCACTCCTGGGGGAGCGTTATACTTGCCGATAACGACAACATCTGGGTTAGTTGTAACATCCTGAATAAAGCCGGAGATTGTTACATTGTTTGGATATGTAACCTCGATGTCTTTTCCCATATTTGGGAGAAGCGCTTTTAGTAATTTACCAGTTTTCAAGTTATTTAGAAGATCCCGCAGAAGGCTTCTGGCTCCTGTAAAAAGGCTTGTGATGTGATTTAAATGGCTTGAGATTAATGTAGGTTGCTATTTGATGCATGTAAACTGACAAAAGTTGTATGTAGATTGTCATAAGACGATTGTCAGATCGCATAAAATTGCCGTAGATAAGATTCAGTCGCCTGTTGATTGGTATGGCAGGGCAGTGCACATGTTTAAGATGCGTGAATCAGATAAAACTATTAAATATAGTTGTATAACTATAAAATATAGTTTATATTTGTTATTGAAATACAGATGTTATGAAACTAACCAGCAGAGAAGAACAAATCATGGATTACCTGTGGGAGCATGGGACCTCTTTTGTAAAGGACATAAAAGCCTCCTTCAAGGATCCACAACCTCATTATAATACGGTTTCAACAATGGTTAGAAATCTTGAACAAAAGAAAATGGTGGACCATGAAGATTTTGGAACGACCTACAGGTATTTTGCGCTTATCTCCAAGGAAGAATTCGTAAAGGGCAACCTGAAACGTGACGTGAAAAAGTACTTTGGAAATTCCTATAAATCCCTGGTGTCTTCTCTGGTGGAGTCTGATGACCTGACTTTAAAAGAAATAAAGGAGTTGATTGAATTAGCCAAAAAAAGGAAACAATGACATTGCTTCAGTATTATTTATATGCTAATGTTTATATCCTTGCCAGCTGGATATGCTATAGGATCTGGTTGAAGAACACGATCTACTTCAGATCCGCAAGGATCTTTTTAAACTCTTCTGTAATACTGTCCTCTATTTTACCGCTATTACAACTGGGACTCACTGATTTATTAAGTAACACAAACATTGTAAATATCAGTCAGGATCTTCCAGTTATTGGAATAATTTATAATTATCAAACTGGAAATGTACCCTTGGAAACAAGCTCCTTTTCACTTGACTGGACTGTTATTGTAACCGCATTGCCCTTAACAGGTAGTACCATTACGTTTTTGATATATATGTATAAACATATAAAGATCAAGTCGCTATTAAGAAGATCAACAGGATACTTACAGCTCGAAAATGGTCTTGATGTAGTGATGTCTGATGAAATGACTATACCTTTCATTTATTTCAAAAGAATTGTTATCCCCAGCAACATCGATGACAAAGATCTTTCGCAGGTTATAAGTCATGAAATCACGCATTATCAAAAATCACATTATTTAGACAATGTGTTATTCTCACTGTTTCATGCAATCTTTTGGTTCAATCCATTTTATCTACTGTTAAGAAATGCCCAGCAACTCTATCATGAATTCCAGGTTGATGATCTGATTCTCTCAACCGGAGTTGATCCGGTGTCGTACAAGCTGTCTCTCATTAAATATAGTGTAGGACACAAATTGTATTCGCTTGCTAATGGATTATCAAACACAAACACAAAAACAAGATTACAAATGATTAATAACATTCATATCAAAAAAGGTAAATGGAGATTATACGTCCTGCTTCCAATCATGGCTATTCTCTTCACTGTTATATGCTTCGCCAATATTGAACCTAAAACTGTTGATATTCAATCAAATGCCTTAACAAACATCAGTCAGGACGACACTCTCAAACTCGAAGTTGAGTTTATTGACCCATTTCAGGGACCTGAAGGAAAGGATGTGGTCTGGCTCCAGGAAGGCGTAATAGTAGTACTTATGAATAGAAACTCTGACATCATGATAGATCGTGAAGAATTGCTGTTAGCAGATGTTGAGGAGAAAATCATATCTGTATATAGTCGTAGAATAGAGCAAATTGGTGACTATAATACTGGCAATTATCCGGAAGGCACAGACTTCGGCGTCAAAATTGCAGTTTCTAAAGATATAAAGGCCAGTATTGACGAATATCAGAAAATGTGCAATGCTATCAGTACCGCATTGTTTAAACTCCGTGAAAAGTATTCAAATAAACTATTTGATGCAGATTATGGTTCTCTGACCAATTCCGAAAACCAGGCTATTGATAAACTTATTCCGTTTAAAATCTATGGATTGAAGCCAGATAAAGATATGCATCAAAATCCAAATAAATAATCACAATCTCCAGTTTCTAATCTGAATATGGTTCTCGGTTTGGTAAGCGGTTTTACTTAACAATAATGTTCAGAGCTCTTCCAATCAGTCGATGGGCAGCGAATCGTCAGTTCCCCATTCCTGGTAGGAGGCGTCATAGAGGCGCACC
The DNA here is from genome assembly GCA_029210725.1 of Bacteroidales bacterium. Lineage (NCBI taxonomy): Bacteria > Pseudomonadati > Bacteroidota > Bacteroidia > Bacteroidales > Bacteroidales bacterium. The sequence continues at coordinate 101,191 of JARGFM010000003.1, forward strand.
GAATAACCCAGCATTCTGGCCGTAAAATAGAGGGGAGAGGCCCATATTCCGGTTCCGCAGTAGGTGATAAGGGCGACCCCGCCGGGAAGCTTTTTATCTTCAAACAGCCGGTGCAGCTCTTCCCTGGTTTTAAACAAATGGGACGAATCCTGCCGGGTGACTTCAAAAAAAGGAAGGTTGACTGCCCCTTTAATATGTCCGGGACGAGTTGAATGATCTTCCTCACCCATGCCCGAATATCTTTCACCGGTTCTGGCATCCACCAGTCTTGCATTCCCGTCGTCCAGGCTGGCAAATACTTCCTCTTTGCTTATCCTGACTTCAGCCTTGATCTTTATATCGACCTTTCCCTCACTGAAGGAACTTAGCTCCCGGCTCACCCTTTTTCCTTCTTCCTTCCAGGCCTTCAGGCCTCCCTGCAGCATGGCTGTCTGATGGCCCAGGCCGGCGTAATCCAGGGTGTAAAAGAGGCGGGAGGCCATGGGTATTGCGTTCCCATCCTGATAGCAGATGATAATTCTGGAGTTATTATTGATTCCCCATGATCTCAAAACCTTTTCCAAGTTCTCTTCAGCGGGCAGTTCATGTCGCAGGCCATTCTCCTTATTAACCAGAACATCCCAGATGGAAGCATATCTGGCCCCGGGGATATGTTCCTCGTCAAATCCGGTCTTCAGACCGTAATGCAGAACTACCAGTGAACTGTCGGTCAGATTCTCCTCCAGCCAGTCTGTCGAAACAAGAAAATCCCGGTCTTTTTGCTGTATTTGTGAGAACAAAGCAGAAAAAGGGATCAGGACCAGGCAGATGAGCAGCAACTGTACTTTTGAAATTTTCATTTTAGGTGCCTTTCGGAACATCTCGAAGTATCGCTTTTCAACATACAAATTAAAAGAATCATCACTGAGCTACCAGTCCAGCAGATAGGCAAAAATCAGTGGCACCACAATGGTCGCATCCGATTCGACAATGTACTTCGGGGTATCTGCATCCAGCTTTCCCCAGGTGATTTTTTCATTGGGAACTGCACCGGAGTAGGAACCGTAGCTGGTGGTTGAATCGGAAATCTGGCAGAAATAACTCCAGAAGGGGGTTTGGGTTCGCTCCAGGTCCTGGTAGAGCATGGGGACCACACAGATTGGAAAATCCCCGGCTATGCCTCCGCCCACCTGGAAAAATCCAAGGCCCTTCTCCCTGGTTTGTTCCGTATACCAGTCCGCCAGCCACATCATATATTCGATTCCGGATTTTACCGTCCGGGCCTGCAGCTCTCCTTTGATGCAATAGGAAGCAAAGATATTGCCCATGGTGGAGTCTTCCCATCCCGGGACCACAATGGGAAGGTTCTTTTCGGCAGCGGCCATCATCCAGCTGTCGGCGGGGTCGATTTCATAATAGGGTTCGAGCACGCCCGAATTCAGCATCCGATACATATATTCGTGGGGAAAATATCTTTCCTCTTTGCTTTCTGCCTCTTTCCAGATCCGGAAGATATGCTTTTGCAGGCGCCTGAAGGCTTCCTCTTCAGGGATGCAGGTATCGGTTACACGGTTGAGCCCCTGGTCCAGCAGTTCCCTCTCCTGGGCCGGAGTTAAATCGCGGTATCCGGGAATTCGTTTGTAGTGCTTGTGGGCCACCAGATTCATCAGGTCCTCTTCCAGGTTTGCCCCGGTACAGGAGATGATATGTACCTTATCCTGGCGGATCATTTCGGCCAGCGATTTCCCCAGTTCGGCCGTACTCATGGCTCCGGCAAGAGTGATCATCATCTTATTGCCCGTCTCAAGCTGTTTTCGGTACCCTTCAGCGGCGTCCATCAGGGCGGCCGCGTTAAAATGCCTGAAATGCTCCAGCATGAACTTGCTGATATTGGCTTTTTGTTCTTTCATTTCCTTCAATCTTAAAGATGGAATTTATAGGACAGCAGTTTGTAATAGAGTTTGGCCACCAGGAAATCGGGAGCCTTCAGGTCCCTGATTGGAGAAAATTCCACAATATCAAATCCAACAATATCTTTGGTTGAAAACACCTTTTTCAGGTATCCCAGCATCTCATACCAGTGCATTCCGCCGGGCTCAGGGGTTCCGGTCGAAGGCATCACAGAGGGGTCCAGCACGTCCAGGTCGATGCTCAGATAAACCTGCTCACCCATCAGTGCCAGAGATGCCTCCTCCCAGTTTTTACCGGATTGCATATCCCGGGCAAAGAAGCACTTCGCTGGATCCATAAATTGTTTCTCACAGCTGTCCATGCTCCGGATCCCCACCTGAATCAGGTTGGACTCTTTACTTGCTTTGTGCATGGCACAGGCGTGATTGTAGGGAGAACCCAGGTACTGCTCCCTTAAATCGGCATGGGCATCCAGCTGAAGAACGGTCAGACCGGGGAAAGCCTGCCAGTAGGCCTCCATGATTCCGATGCTGATGGAGTGCTCCCCTCCGAAGAAGGTCAGGAACTTATCGCTGGAAAGAAGATGTTGTGTTTGCTTTCTGACCACCTGGTATACCGATTCCGGAGAGGCCTTTTCTTTGATTTCCGGAAGGAGATGGATCCCTTGTTTATAGACTTCCGAATCGGTCTCGATGTCATAGAGCTCCATATTTCCGGCAGCTTCCAGGAAGGCCTCAAATCCCCGGTCGGCTCCTTTTCCCCAGGTGCTGGTGCCATCGTAAGGGATCGACTGCAGAAGAATCTCAGAACGGTCAAATTCCGCATACTTTTCCGGGATGCCCCCGAAGGTTTTCCATTCACTCATTGTATCCCAGTATATTGAACATTTCCTTAACAGATTGCTCCTCCCGGTAAACATGATCAATGATATTTCCCTTGGAATCGCGGTCGATGATTACGTGTTTCGGGGAGGGAATCAGGCAGTGTTTGATACCCCCGTAACCGCTTATGGAATCCTGGTAGGCACCGGTATGGAAGAATCCCAGGTAGAGTGGCTCCTTTTCCTGGTCTTTATATTTAGGGAGCAATACCTCCTGGTTGAGGTCCTCCGAGTTGTAATAGTCCGAATGGTCACACGAGATTCCCCCAATGTTCACCCGGCCGTATTCATGGTCCCATTTGTTGACCGGAAGCAGGATGAATTTCTCATGGATGGACCAGGCATCGGGGATGGTGTTCATCAGGCTGTTGTTGATAATGTACCAGGTTTCCGTGTCGTTCTGTATCTTCTGCTCCAGGACCTCAAAGATGATTGCTCCCGCCTCACCGACTGTGTAGCGGCCGAATTCCGTAAAAATATCGGGTTCTTTCACCTGCTCCTTGGTACAGGCCTCCTTGATGTTTTTGATGATCTCGCTGATCATGTATTCATAACTATACTCAAAGCCCAGGTGATTGCGGACAGGAAATCCGCCTCCGATATTGAAGGCCTCCAGCTTCTCACTCTCCTTTTTCAAGGTGACATAGAGTTGCAGGGCTTTCTGGAACTCCCCCCAGAAGTAGAGGGTATCCTTGATCCCTGAATCCACAAAAAAATGAAGCATCTTCAGCTCAATCTTGTCATTGTTCCGGATGTGATCCTTGAAGATGCCTATGATCCTGTCCGGCGGAATGCCCAGGCGTGAGGTATAATAGGCCGACTGGGCCTCCTCGTTGATGGCCATTCTGAGCCCTACTTTGAAGGTCACGCTGCTTTCAATCTGCAGCAGGCGCTCGAGTTCCTTCTCGCTGTCCAGGATGATAATGGAATTTGTAAAACCCGCTTCCTGCAGACTGATGATCTTCCTGAGGTAATCCTCGGTTTTAAAACCATTGTGAACAATAAGCCGCTCCTTGCTTATCTTTTTCTTCTGGTGCAGGTTCATGATCAGGTCGATATCGAAGGAGGAGGAAGTCTCGAGATCGACCTTGTGTTTTAAGGCCTCATTGATCACGTGGTAAAAGTGATTACACTTGGTACAATAGCAGAAATGATAATTTCCCTGATAAGCATTGTTCTTAATGGCTCTGTTAAACAGGTTCCTGGCCTTTTTGATCTGATCGCCAATTTTTGGCAGATAGATAAACCTGAACGGGGTTCCGTGCTTTTCAATCAGGTGTTTCAGGGATACGCCATGGAAAGTCAGGCTGCCATCTCTCAGGTCAAATCCTTCCTGTGGAAAGTAGTAGGTTTGCTCAATTAAGTCGAAATAGGTATTTTTCATTCGATAGGGCTGTATGGATTAAACTTTTTTTAATTCGTAGATGTCTTTACGCCGGTCCCTGAGATTTCGAACACTTCCAAACTGGTTCAGGTCCCTTAACAAATCGATATCACAGTCGGCGATCAGGATCATCTCGGTATTCGGGGTAGCTTCCGCCTTGATGCCATTGGCAGGAAAGGCAAAATCGCAGGGCGTGAAAACCATGGACTGGGCGTATTGAATATCCATGTTGTGTACCTTGGGCAGATTTCCGACACATCCGGCAATAGCCACATAACACTCGTTTTCGATGGCTCTGGCCTGGGCACAGTTTCTGATCCTCGAATAGCCATTCTGGGTATCGGTCAGAAAGGGCACAAATAATAGATCCATTCCTTCATCGGCCAGCAGCCGGCTTAGCTCCGGAAATTCTACGTCATAGCAAATAAGGATTCCTATCTTACCGCAATCCGTGTCAAAAACCTTAAGATTTTTACCTTTCTGCATCCCCCAGACTTTTATTTCATCCGGGGTCACGTGCAGTTTTTCATACCTTTCCGTGCTTCCGTCTCTTTTGCACAAATATCCGACATTGTAGAGATTATCGTGTACAATTTCCGGTAAACTGCCGGAGATAATATTGATGTTATAGGAGATGGCTAATTCTGAAAAGCGCTGAACGATACTCTTCGTATGCACTGCCAGCTCCCGGATGGCTTCCGGTTCTGTCAGATGATTATTTTCGGCCATCAGAGGAGCATTGAAAAACTCCGGAAACAGTGAAAAATCGGACCGGTAACCGGATACCGCATCGACAAAAAATTCGGCCTGCTGCAGCAACTCATCCAGGCTTTTGTACGGGCGCATCTGCCATTGAATCAGTCCGAGCCGGATTAACTTTTTTGTAATGCTTGCCTTTTTGCTTTTCTTCTCATAATAGATGTTGTCCCATTCCAGCAGAACCGCGTATTCATTGGATGCCTCATCACCTTCCAGATAGTTTTTCAGGATCTTGGAGGGGTGAAAATCATTGGAGATCTGAAAATTCAGCACGGGATCGGTAATCTCCTTTCGCCTCACGGCGGCAATGTATTCTTTGGGAGAGAGCTCCCCGGCGTATTTGTGATAATTGGGAATCCTTCCCCCGAATGCGACCCCTTTCAGGTTCATTCTTTCGCAAAGTTCTTTTCTGTAATCATATAGCCTCCTGCCAAGCCTCAGGCCCCTGAATTCCGGTTTGATAAATATATCTACCCCATAGAGGACATCGCCCCCGGGGGTGTGCGTATTGAAGGTATAATTTCCGGTAACTTCCCGGTAAGTATGAGTTTCATCAAACTGATCGTAGTCTACGATAAGGGATAAGGCACAGCCGGCGATCTGGCCATTGACCTTGATGACTACCTGTCCCTCCGGGAACAGTTTTATCAGCGTGGCAATATGGTGTTCCTTCCAGTAGGAGTTGGGCATGTTGCTGTAGGACTCGATCATGGTCTCTTTTAAACCTTCGTAATCGTTCAGACTGAGGAACGCCAATTCAATATTTTCTATTTCATTCACTGGTAAATAGTTGATTTATTTAATGGTCATGAAAGTTTCACAAGTGACTTCTTCTGAAAAATAACTCAAAATCTTTGCAATAGTAATAAATTGAGATGAAAAAGCATCTCTTTCCTTTTGAGAACCGCTAATCTGGTATCAGGGCCGGCCGCCGTATTTTTTAGCTAGCTGATTAGGGTGTATCTTTACCAGAGTGCTTTTTATTTATGGAACCTTTGAACAGGGAAAAAAACCGGTCTTATGAGAAAACTATTTCGCTACTTATTACATGGGCTGCTTTATTTAGCGCCCATAGCCATTACGGTGTATATCCTCTACATCATATTCAGTTTTGTAGATGGATTACTGAAGGAATGGCTGGGAACTCTGCTGGGTTTTACCATTCCGGGACTGGGACTTATCCTTACCGTGGTCTTGCTGATTTTAATCGGGATGCTGGGTCAGACTTTTATCGCGAGGCCCTTTAAGTCGCTGTTTAACAAGTTATTGAAAAAGGTCCCCTTACTAAAAGTCATCTACTCGGCATTAAATGATCTGTTTTCTGCCTTTGTGGGTAAAGAGAGAAAATTTAACCGGCCCGTACTGGTAAAAGTGAATAAGTCCCTTGATCTTGAAAAGCTTGGATTTCTTACTGAAGAGGACCTGTCTCTGATTGGCAGAAAGAAAAAAGTGGCCGTTTATTTTCCTCATTCCTACAACTGGTCGGGAGAACTTTTTCTTGTCCCGGCAGAACTGGTCAAGCCTATTGATGTACCTCCCGCTGAAGTGATGAAATTTATCGTGTCCGCCGGTGTGGCTGACTGGGATTAGGCTTTCTTAAAACAAGATAAGGATGGATAATACACTGTTTTTTACATTGTTTATTGTTGTCATTGTGGGTATCCTGATGTTGGACCTGCTGGTGATCGGAAGGAAGAGCCATGAAGTTACAACCAGGGAAGCCGCCATCTGGACAGGGATTTGAATCTCCCTGGCTTTTATTTTTTCCCTTTTTCTTCGGATTTCAGGCGATTTTATTCATGGGATCGGTTCCATGGATGAGCTTCTACAGGTATTGCATAAATATTACCCGTATCTCACCCCGTTTGAGGGTGGTTATGAGGAGGGGATTGACCTGTTAAGGAAAAGCCTTTCCATTAATTTTATTTCCGGATATCTGATCGAAGAGTCCCTGTCGATTGATAATCTTTTTGTTATGATGGCAATCCTGAAAGCCTTCTCGGTGAGGAAAAGCAGTTATAAACGGGTGCTCTTTTGGGGAATCCTGGGAGCGATTGTCATGCGCATGTTTTTCATATTTGCAGGTTCGGCCCTGATAAGCCGGTTTGAGTGGTTGTTATATCTGTTTGGAGCCTATCTTTTGTATGCGGGCATCAAGATGTTCCTGAACAGAAACAAGGAAACACAGGTTCAACCCCAGGATCATCCTGTGGTGAAGTTCCTGTCAAAAAAATTCAGAGTTTTCCCCCGCTATGTCAATGGCCGTTTTTTCATCAGGAAAGGCAGCCTGATCTACATCACTCCGCTGTTTATTGTATTGGTTTTGATTGAGATCTCGGACCTTATCTTCGCGATGGATTCCATTCCGGCCATCTTCGGTATTACACGTGATCCCTATATTGTGTTTTTTTCCAATGTTTTTGCCATTCTGGGATTGCGCTCCATGTTCTTCCTGCTAATTAAGGTGGTCGAAAAGTTCTATCTTCTGAAAGTGGCTGTATCCCTGCTATTGCTTTTTGTGGGAATGAAACTGATTGCACATGAATGGCTGACTCATATCGGATACAGGCCCGTAATTTCCCTGTACATAATTGCCGGGACCCTTGGTCTAAGTATCCTGCTTTCCATACTCTTTCCTAAAAAAACCGGACCTGTCGGGTGAACAAGTCCGTAGATCGTTATAAAATTAATTGCCTGGGCTTATGCCTTTTCAAACTTAGGAACTAACTTTAGGAACCAGATATATTCCAACTCCACTTTAAATTCAAATACCTATGAAAAAATCATTCAGATTTAGCTTTCTGCCCTGCATCTGGACAATTGCATCCGTCCTGTTCATACTTACTTCCTTAGACCTGAAGGCCTCTGTCATTCAGGAGGGTGATACGACGCAGTGGAGGCAGCTGTTTAACGGAAAGGACCTGAGCGGGTGGAAACATGCGGGACAGGGCCATATGTCGGTAGAGAACGGAATGATCAGAGGGCATGGCGGAATGGGCCTGCTTTACTGGGCCGGGGAAAAGTTCGGCAACTGCAGGATCCGGGTGGTATTTAAGATGGAGAAAACAAACAGCAACTCCGGGGTTTTTGTAAGAATCCCCATCGAGCCCTACGAGGAGTGGATGCCGGTATTTTACGGGCACGAGATTCAGATCGATAACATGCCGGAGCTATCCAACGAGACCGAGTACCATTCCACCGGGATGATCTACTCGCTTACCAAACCTCTGGTTCCCCATATGGGGAAACCGGGACCTGAATGGAACACCCTTGAGATCACCCTGGACGGACCACACACCATGGTCTATCTGAATGGGGTGAAGGTGACCGATTATACGGATGGGGATCCGGTACCTGACAGAGTGTGGGACTTCGAGCCCTACCGGGGGCCCCGGCCCGATTATGGATATATAGGCGTCCAGAACCACGGCGAAGAGGATGTGGTGTATTTTAAGGAGGTGGCCGTAAAACCACTCCGTTGATTGCAGATGTGTAACCCTTAATTAAACAAAGGATGAAAGCAAGTGATATTTCCCGAAGAAAATTTGTAAAGGTGGCGGCCGCCGGATCGGCTGCATTTACCATTCTTCCCAATCACACCGTCAGCGGCCTGGGGCATGTGCTTCCCAGCGATAAACTGCATATTGCGGCGGTGGGAGTGGGGGGACAGGGCGCCTTCGACCTGGACCGTTTTGCAAGCGCTCCCAAAGAAAATGCGGTGATCTCCTGCCTGTGTGATGTGGACGACAGGCAGTCCGCTTCCGGCAGGAAAAAATTTCCCAAAGCCCCCTATTACCACGACTGGAGAGAAATGTTTGAGAAAGAGCATAAGAATTTTGATGCGGTAACTGTGGCCATTCCGGACCATAATCATGCAGTGGTGGGTCTGGCCGCCATGCAGCTTCGCAAGCACCTCTATCTTCAGAAGCCGCTGACCCATGATATTTATGAGGCCCGGGTTCTTACGGAGGCTTCTGAGAAATACCGTGTGGTGACCCAGATGGGCGATCAGGGCAATTCCGGCGACGGGATGCGGACCCTGCGCGAATGGATAGAGGCAGACGTGCTGGGGGATATAGAGAAAGTCTATTGCTGGACGGACCGGCCGGTCTGGCCCCAGGGGATCAAATGGCCTGCCTCCGGGTCCCCGGTTCCCGGGGAACTCCACTGGGACCTGTGGCTGGGCACGGCTCAGGAGACCGATTACATAGAGAACCTGGTGCCCTTTAACTGGAGGGGCTGGTGGCGTTTCGGAACCGGTGCCCTGGGGGATATGGGGTGCCACATCATTGGTCCGCCCTTCAAATTGCTGGAACTGGATTATCCCACCGAGGTGTCCTGCAGTGCCAGCACGACTTACAAAGGGATCTTCGAGGAGGCCATCTATCCCGAAAGCGGACCTGTGGCCAGTTCCATCAAGTTCAAATACCGGATGAAAAACGGGAAAAACCTGGATCTCTATTGGATGGACGGGGGGATTACCCCCGAGTTTCCCGGGGAGCTTGATCCCGATCAGAATATGAATGAGATTCTGGGCGACTGGCCGGGTGTGGGCGATTATGAAGGGGCCACTCTCTTTATCGGGAGTAAAGGGAAGGCGGCCTGCGGCTGGGGCGGCCGGAATCCCATATTGCTTCCCCTGAGCAGGAACGAAAAGGTAAAAATAGCCCCCAGGTACCCCCGGATCGAAGGAGGGATGGATGGCCATTACTGGCAGTTCATTGATGCCTGCATTGCCGGATACGGAAATGCCGAGGTGGATTCTCCCTTTGCGGGTTACGCAGGCCCCTTAACCGAAACCGTACTGATGGGTAACCTGCTTTTAAGGAGCTTTAATATCCGGGAGAAGGTGCTGCGGCAGGATCCGGTGTACGGAGAAATGGAAGGCTATGTCTTTCCCGGACGTTATATCAACTATAAATGGGACGGGGAGAATATGAGGATCACCAATTTTGAACAGGCCAACCAGTTTGTCAGAAGAGAATACCGGAAAGGCTGGGGTTCCCTGGAACTCTGATCTAACCGGTATAAGCAAGATTGGGGCGAAAATCCAGCCGGAGTATCCGGTCCTACATGCGGAAAGTGTGGGTATACTTCAGCAGGAGGGCCCGGCTGTAACAGGACGGTGGTTCCGGGATGGAACCCGGCTGCATGAAACCACGGTATTCATTATATACCAGGTAAAAGTCATTTCCTTCCCGGGGATTGTACCTGATACGGAAGTTCCCGATAAAGGCATTGTTCCCGTTATTCAATTGTACGAAGGTGCTTATGGATAAGCGGGTGCTGTACATGTAAAGGACATTGATCCGTGCTATATGGCTTCTCAGTTGCTGGTTCCTATCAGGGAAACTGATGGCATTAATCTGATAGGCACCGGAAAGCTGAAAGCTCGACGAAAGATTCAGAATGGGCGATGCTTCCACAGAAAGGATGTTCCCGTCGAAGAATTCTCCGGCTTCCATACTGAACATGGCAGAAACTGGCTGAGAGGAGGGGGTAAATATCCTGGCCTGTGCATTTATAAAGGCATATTCCCCGGCAGGAACCAGGGCCTCGTCGGAAAGCTCAAAGTCTTCATCGACCCCCTCTTTCAAATATTTTAACTCGATAAAGGTGCCAAATCCTTTTTTCGTGTTAAGAAACCATCCGGGAGAAATTTCCATGGCCTCCAGTCCGCCGTCCGATATCCTGGAATACCTCTGAACCTGGAACATGGGCCTGGAACTGAATATTTTCGAGTTTTCCCCATACATCCACCCATACTGGAGCCTGGTATTGAAACCCTGGATGTCGTTCCGCCTTAGGAATCCCATGTCGGGATTCATTTGTTCCCCGGTGAAGTTATAGGAGAGATCATAGGCAAAGCCCTCATCGGTGCGTCTTTCCCATTTTATTCCGGCAAAAGTGGGATCGGACGAAAAAACGTTGTTTTCGGCACCTGTTTCAAAGGTCTGGGCAAACCTCACATCCAGGTAATCATCCCCGAACAGCCGGAAGATCCCATCCAGGCCATAAGCCATGTTGTAGTCGCCATTGGTGCCGATCCGGGAAGTCATGATGCCACCCACGTACGAATTGGGATTGATGACCTGTCTTCTCAGGCGGGCCACTCCAAAGTTTTCAGAGGGATTTTCCAGGTATCCTGCCGTCTGCATATCCAGGATCCCCACATCCCATTTGTTGATCCGTCCCGTCATCCTGGCCCCTCCGTAGATGCGTACCTGCTCATCGTCCACCAGGCCGATTCTCCTGCTGTAAAATAGATTATCCGAGCGTCCGCCCAGGCTGAAATTGAATATCCCTGACCGCTCCTGGAAGAAGAGGCGCTTCTCCGGAAAAAACATGGAATACCTGGTCAGGTTGATCTGCTGATCGTCCGCTTCCACCTGGGCAAAATCAGTATTGGCTGTGAGATCCAGGGTCAGGTTGCTGGTCAGGCTGTATTTTACATCCAGACCGGCTTCCAATTTTGGTTTAGCTTCATGGAGATATACCGTTTCCTCTTCATTTAATTCATTGGTGCCGGAATAACCGCCCAGTACATAAGGGGATATATAGAGGGGATTGCGGGATTGTATCTTTTCAAATTCAATGCTTTGTGCCTGGGAGGGTTTCATATAGGCACTAAACCCATATCTGGGATCTATGGGCGGGTAAGTGGCCATTTCATTCTTATAGCTGATCCTGCGATCCACGATCAATCCCATTCGCGTGATCCCGAGTTCGGTCTGAAAGCGGAGGCTCGAGAAGGGGATCCGCATCTCCACGTACCAGCCCTGTTCATCTCTGGTGGTTTCCACATCCCAGAAGGTGTTCCAGCTCCGGTTGATGGAACCTACTCCACCGGCGCCACCTTCTGCATCGTTTGATACGGTATAATCGATCCGGGCCCCCGAGGGCATGGTCATAAATGCCAGGGCATTTTCATTGTCGTCATAGGAGTCCAGGATGATCCCGAAGGAGTCGGAATTCCTCGATTCTTCATCCCTTCTTTTGCTGGTGGAGGTAATGTTGTCCGGATCCCTGCTGTACAGCCTGGCCCCAACCCATAGGTACTCCTGGTCATATCCGATCATGACCTCGCTTCTCTCCGAGGGTTCTGCCCCAAAATTCGGAGAACTGACCACCAGGGGAAACTTGCTGGCCCCTTCCCAGACCTCCTCATCCGGATATCCGTCGAAATTCACCGGGCCGGAAATCTGACCGATCCGGACCGGTTCCTGGGAAAAAAGGCTCACCGGATTAAGTAGCAACAGAGCTATTACTGGGAGGAAAAAAACAGAATTGCAGGATGGGGCAGTACTCATAAAGGATCAGTTAGTTTTTGGAAGAGGCTGTTTACAGTCTCCTGGATCATTGCTTAGATACGCTGCGCGCTTAAAAGTTTAACAGAAATACTAAAATTTCAGGTTTCTTCACTTTCAAAAAAATCCCCTGTAAACAATTTGATCACAGGGGATTTTTGTATTATAGTAATTGTCCGATTCAGGCCAGGATATCCCCGGTGATATTGTTGATACTGGTTTCTATGCCTTCAAAAGGTTTCCCGTTACCCTGGTTGTCGTCTTCCACAAAAAAGTGCTTCATTCCGGCTAGTTCCTTTTCTGCCATGATTCTCTTAAAATCAATTTTGCCTGCTCCAACCGGTGAAATATCATCCTTGATGACATCGAAATATGGCGGAGTTTCCTCATACATATCCTTCAGGTGAAAGAGCTGGAAACGGCCGGGATATTTCTTAAACATCTCCACGGGATCCTGTCCGGCCTTGGTAACCCAGTACAGGTCGATCTCCATGGTGATCAGGTCAGCATCCATTTCCGTCATGAAAAGGTCATAATAGGGAACAATCCCGTCGATGTTCAGAAACTCAAAATTGTGATTGTGGTAACCAAACTGGATGCCTGTTTCCTTCATGATCTGTCCCACCTGATTCCAGTCAGCGATCATCCTTTTATAGGATTCAATGTTGCGATCGACTTCCTCTACCCAGGGCTGAATACAGTATTTCGCATCCAGGGCTGCATGTGCATCGGCCATGATCCTGGCATTGTCCAGGGTGATCCCTGCTGCTTCCACCATGGTATGGCTGCTCAGGATCTCCATACCCAGGTCGTTGACCATCTTTTTAAATTCTGCGGGTGCATACCCATAGAATTTCCCATCTGTATACCCGGCCAGTTCCAGGTATTTATAACCCATGTCGGAGACTTTCTGCAAGGAACCGGGCACATCTTCTGCCACGGCGTCACGAATGCTGTAGAGCTGAAGTCCGACCCCGTAGCTTTTTTTGTCATCTGCTGCAACCGAGGTGCAACCTAAAGGGCCCAGCGCCATCACTCCCAGGGCGCCGGCTGCCGAGGTTTTTATAAACCCTCTTCTGTTTTGCTTAACTTTCATAATGTTTGGTTTTGAACGTCTCGAAATTACAGATTTTTTGTGCTTCATACAATAGCTCCGGGAACGCTATTCTGCATCCGTGATTTCTTCCTGTTTTTCGCAACGAAACAGAATAGATTTGTTCTCAACATCCACTACCACATGCATCCCCGGGGTGACTTTCCCTTCCAGCATGGCGATGGACAAAGCGTCGAGGATCTTTTTCTGAATAAGCCGTTTTAGCGGCCTGGCACCGAACTGCATGTCAAATCCCTCACTTATCAGGTATTTCACGCATTGGCCGGTAAGCTCCATGGAGATATTCTGCCTGGCAAGCTGCTTTCCCAGATGTCCGATCTGGATCTCCAGGATCCCTTCCATATGATCCCTGGTAAGGGGTTTGAACATCACCAATTCATCGATACGGTTCAGAAACTCCGGACGGACACTGCGTTTCAGCAGCTCAAATACCTGGTTTTTGGTTCTTTCAATGATCTGGTCCAGATTGGATTCATCCATGTTCTCAAAATTCTCCATGATGAGGTCGGATCCCAGATTGGAGGTCATAATAATAATGGTATTCTTGAAGTTGGCCATCCGGCCTTTGTTGTCCGTGAGCCTGCCATCTTCAAGCACCTGGAGCAGGATGTTGAAGGTATCCGGATGGGCCTTTTCAATTTCATCCAGCAAAATGACAGAATAGGGTTTTCTTCTGACCGCTTCCGTGAGCTGGCCACCTTCTTCATAACCCACGTATCCCGGAGGGGCTCCCACCAGCCTGGAGACAGAGTGCTTTTCCTGGTATTCGCTCATATCGATGCGGGTTATTAAGGACTCATCGTTGAACAGGTATTCTGCCAGGGCTCTGGCAAGCTCGGTTTTTCCCACCCCGGTGGTCCCCAGAAAAAGGAAGGATCCGACAGGTCTTTTTTCGTCGGAGAGCCCGGCCCTGCTTCTCCGGATCGAGTTGGCAACCGCTTCAATGGCCTCCTCCTGGCCCACCACCCGGTGATGTAACTCTTCTTCAATCTTTAATAGTTTTTCCCGGTCGTTCTGAAGCATCTTACTTACCGGGATACCTGTCCATTTGGAAACCACAGCAGCAATGTCTTCGGAAGTAATCTCTTCTCTCACAAGCCGGTTTCCGTTTTCATTGTTTTCATTCAACTGACCGACATACTTCTTCAGGTTCTCTTCCTGCTGGGGCAACTGGCCGTAGCGGATCTCTGCCACACGGCCCAGGTCGCCTTCCCTTTCGGCTTTTTCAGCCTGATATTTCAAGTCTTCCAGGGCCTGTTTGGTCTTCTGAATCTCCGAAACCACATTTTTTTCCATCTGCCACTGGGCCGAGAGCTGTTTTTGCTCTTCTTCCAGTTCGGACAGTTGTTTTCCTATTTGTTCCACCCTGGCTTTGTCCTTTTCACGTTTAAAGGCCTCTCGTTCGATCTCCAGTTGCTGTATTTTCCTGTCGAGGGCATCTATGACTTCGGGTTTCGAATTCATTTCCAGCCGCAGGTGGGCTGCTGCCTCATCGATCAGGTCGATGGCTTTATCCGGCAGGAAGCGGTCGTTGATGTAGCGGATGGAATACTGTACGGCGCTGATGATGGCCTCATCGCGGATCCTGATCTTGTGGTAGTTTTCGTATCTCTCTTTAATACCACGCAAAATGGAGATGGCATCCTCTTCACTGGGCTCATCCACCATCACCCTCTGGAAGCGCCTTTCCAGGGCCTTGTCTTTTTCGAAGTATTTCTGGTATTCATTGAGTGTAGTGGCTCCGATGGCACGCAGATCACCGCGTGACAGGGCAGGTTTCAGGATATTGGCCGCGTCCATGGCTCCTTCTCCGCCACCACCGGCACCCACCAGGGTGTGGATCTCGTCAATAAACATAATGATCCGGCCATCCGAGCCGATGACCTCATTGACCACGGCCTTGAGCCTCTCTTCAAACTCTCCCTTATATTTGGCGCCGGCAATCAGGGCCCCCATATCCAGCGAGTAGATCTCCTTGCTTAGCAGGTCCTCGGGGACATCTCCGCTGGCGATCCGGAGGGCAATGCCTTCGGCTATGGCTGTTTTACCCACCCCCGGCTCGCCCACCAGAATGGGATTATTCTTGGTTCTCCGGGAAAGTATCTGAAGCACGCGCCGGATCTCTTCATCCCGTCCTATTACCGGATCGAGCTTCCCGTTTTCTGCCTGCTTGTTCAGATGAATGGCATACCGGTCCAGGGCATGGTAGGTTTCTTCGGCTGACTGGCTTTGAGCCCTGGAACCCTTCCGAAATTCCCTGATGGCCGATTTCAGATCCTTTTCATTTACTCCTGCATCCTTCAGGATCTCACTGGCCTTATCCCTGGTCTGAAGGATCCCCAGCAATAAATGCTCCAGGGTTACATATTCGTCGTCGAAATCTTTCCGGGCCGAAAGAGCATGATTTAAGGCTTTTCCGGCACCTTCAGAAAGATATTGCTGCCCTCCGCTCACGTGAGGATAGCCTCTCAGGAGCTCGTCCAGGGCAAGGCTGAAGCTGTTCAGGTCGGCCGACAACTTTTGAAACAGATGAGGAATCACACTCTCATCCACCAGCAGGACCCCTTTGAGCAGGTGTCCGCATTCAATCGATTGGTTCTCATTTTCCAATGCCAGCTGCTGTGCTCTTTGCACGGCTTCCTGGGCTTTGATGGTATATTTATTCAGGTCCATTTGTTAATCCTCTTTTTCAGATTTACTAATCTGCCTTTGATCAAAATCTGCGCCATACGGAAGACAGGCATATGCTAATGCCATAACGGCATGACTTTCATCTGTTTAGATGTCAAAATGGCAGGGTGTTTCCTGTGAAGAAGAGTGATTAATACAGGTAGCGGTGGCAATCGGCGCAGGCCATCTCTTTCCAGGCTTCATCAATGTCCACAGGATGCAGGAACTCCAGTGGTTGATCCACAGAGGAGGTCTGGAAGTTTTCCGCATTACCCTGTGCCAGGATCGTATGGCACAGATTGCAGTCTCTGGATATAAGCTGACCATCCTCACTTTCATGATTTCCATTATGACATCGAAAACATCCGTTGTATTCGCTATGGCCGATATGGTTCGGGTAGGCGTTCCAGTTGGCTTTCATCTCCGGGAAGATATTCTTGTTATACCCTGCCAGTAAACCTTCTGTGGCCCTTTCGATCAGTTGCGGGTTTTCAGCAGCTATCCCCGGGTAGCTGGTGTTATAAAAATCGCTTACATACTCCCTGATAAACATGCTGCCCGAATCCCGATCGGTAAACGTATGGTTAAACACCTGCATGGCCATGGACTTTACTTCGGGTAATTCCACCGGAATGGTTCCGGCAGCAATCAGATCGTCTGTAAACTTCTGTGGAGGCAGAAACTGGTGAGAAGGACGGTTGTGGCAATCCAGGCAATCCATCTCTCTCATTTCCAGGGTATCCATTGCCTCCTGGTCCAGAGTCTCATAGATGTCCTGGTAGACAATGGTATCGCCCGTGGCCCGGTTCACATACCTTACCCAGGGCAGGGACTCCCTTTTTCCCGACGCTGCTATATATTCCACTTTTACATCGGAGTTGATGTGCCAGTGGACACCCTCCATCAGTCCGTGTGCACTATGCTCAGATCCGATTTTCATTTTAAGCGTGATATTCCATTCTGTATTGGCAGAATCGGCCAGATAGTTTTTTTCATTTCGCAGATTGTGGGCGTAGAATTTTTCGGGCCAATGGCACTCCTCACAGGTTTCACGGGCCGGCCTCAGGCTGTGAATCGGGGTTTCAATGGGGGTGGGGTACTTGTTAAATACAACCGAGTAGACCTGGTACAAACCCGAGAGTTTGCTTCTCACATACCATTGTGCACCTTCCCCCACATGACACTCCACGCAGGTGACCCTGGAATGTGCCGATTTCTGGTAAGCAGTGTACTCCGGCTCCATAACGCTGTGACAGAGCGTGCCGCAGAATTTATTGGATTCGGTATAATGAAAGGCTTTATAACTGCCGATCCCGGTTAACAGCAGGAAGAGGATGCTTACCAGAATAAACAGCCCGACCGCATTCCAGTGACTCTGATTGCTGAGATCGAGGATTATTTTTGATACGACACTTCCTTCTCCCTCCCTCTTGATCCGTCTGGCTCTCCTGGACATCCCGATGGGAATCAGAATTAGTCCTATAATCAGAAAGACGGGTAGAATGATGTATATAAAAATGCCCACGTAGGATCCCGACTCCTTATTTTCGAAGAAGGTCATGGCAATCATAAAAAAAACAATGATCAGGGCACTTACACTGGAAAGAATGGTTCCGGCCAGGGAGACCGGATTATAATAGGTTCTGGGTAATTTCATGGGAAGTTCTTTATATTAATAAGTTAATAAGACTTTGCACTCCTTCATTGGCTAAGTTACATCTATTCACTAATTTAGCAAATAGCAATTCCATATTTATATTTAAACAGAATAAAGGAGATTATAGGTCTGTGGGTTGCAGTAAAAAAAACATTTGTATATTCAGGCAAAAGGAGGGGCGTGAAGTGTTCCCCTTTTAACCCAAAAAAAGAAACTGGAATTATGAAAAGCTTAAGGACCCAATTTGCCTGGATCACTCTGATCCTGGTTGTATACGGATGTAACAGCGAACCCGGTCTGGGCATCTTTGAAGGGAACGGTGATATTGGAAATGTGGGATATGAAGGATCTGTGGTTTTTGACCCTGTCGACAGCAGCTATATGGTTTCGGGGAGCGGTACCAACATGTGGTTCGAGAAGGATGAACTGCATTATGTATGGAAAAAAGTAACGGGCAACGTCTCCCTGGCTGCAGATATCGAGTGGGCGGGAGAGGGTGTCGACCCTCATAGAAAAGCCTGCCTGATTATCCGTCAGAATCTGGATACCTCCTCGGTATATGCGGATGTGGCCGTTCATGGAGACGGACT
The DNA here is from genome assembly GCA_029210725.1 of Bacteroidales bacterium. Classification (NCBI taxonomy): domain Bacteria; kingdom Pseudomonadati; phylum Bacteroidota; class Bacteroidia; order Bacteroidales; species Bacteroidales bacterium. The sequence continues at coordinate 119,442 of JARGFM010000003.1, forward strand.
TACCTCCATCCAGTACAGGGGAGCGCCCGGGGATATCACCCGGGAGGTCCGGGCCAATATCAGCTACCCCCGGAGGGTGCGAATAGAGAAGACGGGCGACTATATAGCCATGTCGGTGGCAAGCGGTGACGGAGCCCTTGAATTCTCCGGGGGAAGCTTTAAGCTCCGGTTTTCAGAACCTTTTTATATCGGTCTTGGAGTCTGTGCGCATAACAACGATCAACTGGAAACAGCTGTGTTCTCCAAGGTCCGCCTGGAGTCTGTCACCGAGAAACCAGATTCGCTGAAGACTCTTGAAAGCACGCTGGAAACCATCTCGATAGAATCTTTCGACAGAAGGGTCGTATACCATACCGATAGCCATATAGAGGCTCCAAACTGGACCCCCGATGGCCAGACCCTGATCTTCAACAGCAAGGGTCTGCTTTACCGGATTCCTGTGGAGGGCGGCACCCCTGAGCAGATCCCTGCCGGTTTTGCACAAAGGATCAATAACGATCACGGGATCTCGCCGGATGGCACAGAGCTGGTCATCAGCGACGGGACTGAAACGGGTCGTTCTTTGATCTATACTCTTCCGGTTGAAGGTGGTGATCCGAAGAGGGTGACAGCCCTTGGCCCGTCGTACTGGCACGGCTGGTCGCCCGATGGCGAAACCCTGACCTATTGTGCCGAGCGGAATGGGAATTACGACGTGTACACCATTCCGGTTACAGGGGGCAGGGAGAAGCGTTTAACCACTGCGGATGGACTGGACGACGGACCCGAGTATTCGCCGGACGGGAAGTACATCTATTTTAATTCCGTGCGCACAGGGACCATGCAGATCTGGAGGATGAAACCCGATGGCAGTGAACAGGAGCAGATTACCTCGGATAAGTACAACGACTGGTTCGCGCATCCCTCTCCGGATGGAAAGTGGATCGTTTATGTCACCTTCGGAACCGATGTACCCGCCGGCTCCCATCCGCCCAACAAGGATGTAATGCTGCGCATCATGAACCTGGAGACCAGGGAGGTCCGGGTCATGGCGGAGCTGTTCGGCGGACAGGGAACCATCAACGTGCCCTCGTGGTCGCCCGACAGTAAGCAGGTGGCATTTGTAAGTTATCGTTTGAATTAGAGTCTATGAGGGTAAGCGCCTTTGGAAATACCGGTTTGCAGGTCTCCACCCTGGGCTTTGGATGCATGCGCCTTCCGGTTATCGACCAGGATAATTCCCGGATTGATGAAGAGCAAGCCATGGAGATGATCCATTGTGCCATTGACCGGGGGGTCAACTATTTTGATACAGCCTATCCCTATCATGCCTTCGATTTCTCCAAAGGGGGGGCCAGTGAACCTTTCCTGGCCAAAGCCCTGGGAAACGGGTACCGCGAGAAGGTATATGTAGCCACGAAGCTTCCATCCTGGCTGGTTCAGACCAGGGAGGATATGGACCGTTACCTGGATGAACAACTGGAGAGGCTGGAGACGGCTTACATCGATTTTTATCTCTTGCACGGGCTGGATGAGAGCTACTGGAGGAAGCTGCTTTCCCTGGGGGTCCTGGAGTTCCTGAACAGTGCCCTGGAGGCCGGTAAGATACGTTACGCCGGATTCTCCTATCACGATGAAGCTGGTCTGTTTAAGGAGATTGTGGACGCCTACGACTGGACCTTCTGCCAGATCCAGTATAACTACATGGATGAGGAGTACCAGGCAGGGGCCGAGGGTTTGAAATATGCTGCGGAACGGGGCCTGGCGGTGGTTGTTATGGAACCCCTCCGGGGAGGGACCCTGGTAAGCGGACTTCCGATCGCAGCCAGGAAGGAATTTGAAAAGGCCGCTCCGGGACGAAGCCCGGTGGAGTGGGCCCTGCACTGGTTATGGAAGCAGCCCGAAGTAAGCGTGGTACTGAGTGGAATGTCGCATCTGGATCAGCTGAAAGAAAATCTGCAGCTCTCCGACGAATTTACACAGAAAGAATGGACCTCCCGGGATGATGAGGCCCTCCAACGGGCCGTCGGCCTGATCAGAGGCCTCAAACGGGTCGACTGTACGGCCTGTTCTTACTGCATGCCCTGTCCCGAAGGGGTCAATATCCCCCGGAACTTCGCCCTGTACAATGATTTTCATATGTTGCATGATCCGGCGGCCAGACTCCGGTACACCCGACTGTTGAGTGATACGGCAAAAGCCTCCAACTGTATTCAGTGCGGTCTTTGTGAACCACAGTGTCCGCAGGGAATTCCCATTCGTGCCGAGCTGGAGCATGTGGCTGAGCTCTTCGGCAGCGAGTAGGGATTTTACATAAGGATGATGCCGGATTTGCGGCAGTGGTCATGCATCTGTCCCGGCCAGAGGCTGGCCTGAACCTCTCCGATATGCGCTTTCCGTAGAAAATACATACAGAGCCTCGATTGGCCGATTCCACCACCTATCGATTCCGGGAATTCTCCTGCCAGCAGTCTCTTGTGGAATAACAGGTCTTTGCGTTCCGACTTCCCCTGGATATCCAGTTGCCGGATCAGGGCTGCTTTGTCGACCCGGATTCCCATGGAGGAAAGCTCGAAGGCATTTTCCAGGATGGGGTTCCAGACCACAATATCCCCGTTCAGTCCCCGGTAAGCGTTTTCTGTGGGAGTGGACCAGTCGTCGTAATCGGGCGCCCGTCCGTCGTGGGGTTCTCCGTTGGCCAGCTCGGCTCCGATCCCGATGATAAAGACAGCCCCGTACTCTTTGGCAATTTCAAATTCGCGTTCCTTCGGATTCCGGTCAGGATAACGCTCCAGTAACTCTTCGGCGTGGATGAAATGGATGGCGTCGGGCAGAAGGGGCACTATTTCAGGATGGTTTTCATATACAATAAATTCGGTACGTTTTATGACCGAATAAATCTGATTCACAACGGCCTTCAGGTGTGCAATATTCCGCTTTTCCGCTGAGATGATCTTTTCCCAGTCCCACTGGTCCACATAGATGGAGTGTATATTGTCCAGCTCTTCATCGGGACGCAGGGCATTCATATCCGTATAGAGACCATAGTTGTTGGCGATCTCGTAATCGGCAAGCATCATCCGCTTCCATTTGGCCAGCGAGTGGACGATTTCAGCAGTGATTCCGTCCATATCCTTCACTTCGAAAGATACCGGTCGCTCGGTACCATTCAGGTCATCATTGATTCCTGTTCCTCTCTGGACAAAGAGGGGTGCGGTGACCCTTCTCAGTTTCAGTTCCGCTGCCAGGTTCAGCTCAAAGAAATCCTTCACCATTTTTATGGCGCGCTCGGTTTCCTTCAGAGTGAGAACGGAACGGTAATTACGGGGTATGTAAAGTTTCATAGAGCCTGCGATTTGACGTGTTGAGCGTCAAATAAAGGACTTATAAACCATATTTCCAAAAGGATCTTAATGCAGGAAGGTCACATCGCCTGCCAGAAGCTCCTGAAGGCCGTCTCTGTAGGTTACCCAGGCTTTGTAGATATACACTCCCGGGGGGACCAGCTCTCCCGATTTCAGGTAGCCATCCCAACCAATATATACGTCGTTGCTTTCCCAGATCATCTCTCCCCACCGGGTATATATGATCATATGCAAGGCGATCGCATTCTCCATATGGGGATGGAACACCGTATTATCAATGGCATTCTCCCCCCAGTTTCCTCCCGTTGGTCCGCTCCCGTTCCAAACAAAGGCATTGGGGAATACCGTATTCCCTTCCCCTTCCATTATGTGGATCCATTTTTCCCTGACCAGTGTATCCGGACAGGAGTGATCGCTCCAGACATAGAGAGAAACAGTGAAGATTCCAGGTTCCTTATAGACATGGGAGGGATTTTCATCCGTGGAAGTGTTCCCATCGCCAAAGTCCCACAGGTATTCACTGGCGTCCATGGAGTTATTAAGAAACTTGAACAGCTGTTTCAGATTCTTGGCCTCCCTGGGGTAGACCTCGAAAAGCGCTGTGGGAGACGGGTGAATCTGTATGATCTGCCGGGCGGTATCGGTGCCGGACAGACCATAGGCTATCAGTTTTACCTCATGAACCTTGCTTTCCCAGAACCTGTGTGTGGGTGAAGCTTCCGTCGAAAAGGAGCCGTCGTCAAAATCCCAAACATAGGCATCTGCATAGAGGCTTTGATTTCTGAAGGTGATGTCCAGGGGTGGACAGCCTGAGGTATCGGGCTGAAACATGGCCCGTGGGGGAGGTGGCATAATCTGGATTTGCCTGACAATGCTGTCCCGGCAAAAAGGACTGTAGGTAAGCAGCTGCACATCGAAACGACCCCAGTCCCCATATACATGTTGTTCCGGATCTTTTTGTGAATCCGAGTTCCCATCCCCAAAATCCCAGAGATAGGACCAGTTTCCGGGTGAACTCAGATTAACCAGGGAGATCTCTGAATCCGGAAAATTCTGAATCAGAGGATTCACGAAAAAGTCCGCCACCGGTGTCGGATATATATTTATGCTATCGCTCAATGAATCCCTGCACCCAAAAGCGGTCTCTATAATTAAGCGGATACTAAATGTGGTATCCGTTCCCTGATGAGCCTGGCTATAGTCATAATCGTAGGTATGGCTAACCTGATTGCCGGGCGTCATCTGCAGGCTGCCATCGCCAAAGTCCCAGGTGTACCTTTCGTAGCCTTCCGCACTTTCAAATTCCACTTCAACAGGACTGCACAGGTTCTCATACTCCATTTCCAACTCCATTTCCGGCATGGGATGGACCTCCATGTTCAGGGTGTCGAAAAGCTCTGTTTCGCAACTCAATTGGCCATGATACTCTATGATTTTCACCAGATTATACTGATTCAGCCCGCTTTCATTATTTAAAAAGACTAAAATCGTGTCCTTTGAAAGATCTGACAGGGTATCTCTGATCCCCCGGATATCCAGGACCAGATCGAAAGTGGACCCCCCGGAACCACGGATCAGAATCCTCCCGACGGTCTGGTTGTTACCGGTCTCGCACCAGGCCGAGTCGGGGGTCAGGAACCCGGCAAAAGGCGGTTCCATAACCACCAGTTCAAGCGTATCGGCACCCACACAACCATTGGCATCCGGAACACTTTCAAAAGCAATGATAAAAGTTCCGGGTCCGGCAACCGTGGGATCGAACAATCCGGTGCTGCTGTTGGTGATGCCCTCACCGGTCCATGTGCCCGGAGCTGATGCTGCTTCAAGATCAAAAGGCGGGTCGTAGGTACAGAAAGGACCCGCCGGGGTGATGGTGCCATCCGGCCCCGGTCTGACCGCAATATATTCGCTGTCTGTCGATGAGCAGTTATTTCCGGAGGTCACAAAATAGGTGATCAGATGCGTCCCGGTACCGGCTACCTGTGGAGAGAATTCGCCTGTGAATTCATCCACGATACCTGTTCCGCTCCAGGTGCCCCCTTCCGTTGCAGCCGTGAGAAAAATGTTGCTCTCATACTCGCAAAGGGTGTCCACCGGAGTAATGGTCGCGTCGGGGATGTCCACGATCCGGATGACAGACCGGTCCGTTACAGGATCCGAGGTGGGATAAGGGTTGCAATAATTCCAGTAGCGCAATTCCACCTCGAATTCCTGTCCCACGAGTTTATCATCCGCAACGGTGATGGGCAGGCTTCTTTCGTTGGATCCTGTTACCGGTCCGGTCAGCTCAATAACAGGGCCCTCGAAAGGATAGGCTCTGACTGCTCCATCCACCATTACAGGTGCTCCGGTCATGCTTATACTCGTACCATAGATCCACTGTATCCATCTTGTTCTGGTATTTGGCACATCTTCTTCCTGGGGAGGAACGCAATTAAACAGGGTGGCATCATCGAATTGCATGGTCGCCCCGTTTCCCACACAAATGGGATACACATCGGGCGCTGCCTGGACCCTTCCCCCGTTGGTATTGTCATCGTCCCAAACAGTGACAATCTGCTCCTGGGAGGAGGAAGTACATATGACTCCGTTTACGACCAACGAGGCCACGGGCCTGTGATTACACCTGTCATCGTCAGACACATAGACATGTGTGGCAATGGCTCCCCATTCGCCGGAGGCTGCATCAATTTCAAGGGCGGTGACTGTTTCGGTATTTCCATCATCCCAGTCAAAGAGGATCTCAACGGAGGTCCCTGCATGGTTTACACCCACATAACTCACTTCCCAGCTCACCACTTCCACAGGGGAGCAGAATTGATCCGGATTGATATCATTGGCTTTGGATATAATATTACAATCCTGTCCGTACCCGAAAGCCGGGAATATCCACAGCATGCAAAGGTGGTATATCCAGGTTGGTTTCATTTTCACACTAATCCTCAAAATACCTGTTTACATGAAAGAACGAATATTGCAGATAAACGTTGCATGAGCTATGGTAAAAAGTATTTTTTTTTTGATTTAAGTTTATTTGCTATTTTGTTCGCCAAAATTCACCAAAATATGATTATGAAAGAGAAAATGGTTTTTCTACTGACAGCTTTGGCACTGTCAACAGGGTGTACTACCAGTCATACTAACTGGAACCAGTACCTGGGGCCTCACCGAAATGCAAGTATTGAAGGTGTGGAGATCCAGGAGTTTTGGTCCGGACAGGGGCCAAAGGAGTTGTGGTCCTTTCCCCTGGGAGTTGGGTATGGAGGTGCCAGTATTTTCGATAAGGAGGTTTTTGTCCTGGACAGGGATCCGGGCAAATCGGATATCATGAGGTGCATTGACCTGGATTCCGGATCGGAGAAGTGGAAATACGTGTACCAGGCTCCGGGTGAGTTGCCCTATCCGGGATCCAGGGCCGTTCCCACCGTGGACCAGGAAGGTGTATGGAGCGTAGGGCCCCACGGCCATTTCTACTGTTTCGATAAAAAGAGCGGTCAGCCCCTCTGGAGCCATAATCTCCTGCAGGAGTTTGACGGGAAGCTCCCAAACTGGGGCTTTTCCCAATCACCCCTTTTGTATAAAGATCTGGTGATCGTTGCACCCGGCGGAGACAGAGCCGGGGTGGTGGCCTTTGATAAGCGAACGGGGGAGCTGGTATGGGAGAGCCGGCCCCTGAACGGTCATAATTTTCATGTGTCCCCCACACTGGCCACTTTAGGAGGAAGAGACCAGGTGATTATGATCAGTCCCTACGACCGCAGCGATTCTACCCTGATCCAGGAGGTGGTATCCTTTGACGCCGGTACGGGAGAGGAACTGTGGCAATATGAGGGTTTGCGCTCCTTTGCCACGATTACACCCGCTACAGTTATTGACGATAAACGGGTATTCCTGACCGATTGTTCCTATGATGGCAGTTACGACCCGGTATCCATCATGCTGGAGGTGAGCAGGGAAGGGGAAGAGTTTGCCGTGAAAGAGCTGTTCCTCACTGAAGATGCCGGAAGCAAGATGCACCCGGCGGTGCTCTTCGAGGATCACCTCTACCTGAACCATACCGGGAACCCGAACCAGATGATGTGCCTGAGCCTGGACGGTGAGCTGCTCTGGGAAAAGGATTCGGCTCCCGGCTTTGAACTGGGGGCTATGATCCTGGTAAATGGACTTATCCTGAACCAGAATGGGAAAAATGGTGATATCCACCTGATAAAACCCTCTCCGGAGGCTTATACGGAACTGGGAAAGGCTTCTTTTTTTGATTCTAAGAAAACCCAGGCATGGGGCCCCCTGGCTTTTAGTCAGGGAAAGCTGATTATCAGGGATCTGGAAAAGATGGTCTGTGTCGACCTCAGTCAGCCTGCTCTTTGAAATAGTCCTGCAGGAAACGCACAAAATTCAGGTACATGATGTTCTGTATATCTTCCTCCGAATATCCTCTGTCCCGGAGTATAGCGGGTACCTTCTGAAGGTCGGCTATGGTATCGAGGTCATGCGGGCACTGTTCCTTGCCGTATCCGCCGTCCAGGTCGCTTCCAATCCCCACATGAAGGGAGTTGCCGGCCAGCTGGCAGATATGGTCCATATGATTGACCATGGTTTCCAGGCTTACCTTTCTGTCTAAGGGATCTGATTCTCCGCGTATCCAGTTGCTCACCATCATCCAGGCATCCAGAGCAGTTCCGATAACCGCCTTTCTGCTGATCAGTTCCAGGATCATCCGGTCACTGAACTGCCGGTTGTGGTTCACAATGCTGCGGCAGTTATTATGGCTGGCCCAGATAGTTCCTTTATAGATATCCAGCGCATGCCAGAAGGCATCATCGTTCAGGTGGGTCATATCGAGGATCATATCCAGCTGCTCCATGGTCCGGAGAAGTTCCACCCCCCTGGCATTAAGTCTGCCGCCGGAATCGGTTCCATTGGCATAAACCCCGGGGCCGTAATGGGCAGGACCTATGGCCCTGAGCCCGTCTCCATACGCTCTTTCCAGATGGTTCATGGATATGATAGAATCGGCTCCTTCCAGGCTCAAAACATAAGCGATGGGAGTATGATCATCCGGATTTTCCCACAGGGCCAGACTTTCCTTCAATGAGTCTGCACCTCTTATTTGTTTCATCTCACCGGCCTGCTCCATGGCCCTGTACCATTGAAGCTGACCCTGGGTATGGGCCCAGGCCTGCTCCTGTGAATACCAGCCTGGAATGGGACTGCCGGGTTTAACCACCCGGGCAATCTGGGTGGCCACCACCAGTCCGACTCTCCCTTCTCTTAATGCAGGGAAGGAGACTGTATTGCGGCCCCGGTCTGGTTTGTCGTTCATCCCTTCCTCACTCTTCCGGATCTTCTCCACGCTCCATCTTTGATCGCGGTTCCACTCCATGGCATTCATGGAGATATCCAGATGGGAATCGAATATCAGGGTCTTTTTTGCTTTGCCTGAACTCATATCAATGATCTTTGTACGGATAGTCTCGTTTCCTGGCAACTACCCTCCAGGTTTCCGTAACCTGCTGGTTACGTACCACATAGACCTGCTCATGAAGGGCCGTGGTCGGACAAATATGGACAGGAAGAGCATAGACCAGGTCCCCCACAGAAAGCTGCCCGGCCTTACTGGTGGAGAGTGCCAGGTGCTCTTCACTGTGATGGATTACCTCCTCTGCTTCCAGTTCCAGGAAATGCAGCCTTGGATGTGCCATTTCAGAGGCAATGGATTTATGTCCCAGGTCCAGGCAGAGCCCCTGATTGGGTTTGCTGATCACTCTTCCGGCTATCACGGCAGCCGGAAGAAAATCGAGATCCGGAAAGCTGCTGCCATAACCGGCATCCCAGAGCAGGGTAGTGCCGGGACAAAGGGTTCTGGAAGGATGAGAGGCATGAATGGGGAAGGTAGGGGTCCCTCCGCAGGCCAGTTCTCCGATCTCTATATCCTCCTCCGACAGTTGCTTCTGTAATCGGTGTACCGCTTCAAAATCGTGGTCGCAATGCGCTTTCCTTTCTGCCGGACCGGACTCATGAATATGTCCGTCATAGATATGTAGTCCCTTAAAGATCAGATTTTTGCTATTTTCAATGGCATAAATCAGTGAAGGAGCCTCTTCCGGATGGATGCCGGTGCGGTGCATCCCGTTATCAATATCCACAAAAATATCCAGCTGTTTTTCCCTTTGACAAGCCTGGCTTTCCAGGAGTATAAGGGCCGTTTCTGAATCAACGGTCACCGATAGCCTGCTTTTCGTGTATTGCTCCACCAGCTCGAACCACAAATCCACAGAGGGCCCCAGCAGGGGATAGGCCAGCAGAATATCTTCGCCCCCGGCCTCTGCTACCATGGTAACTTCAGAGAGTGTGGCACATTTGAACCGAGTGATTCCCTGCTGCCTCTGGAGCTGGATAATCTCAGGAATTTTGTGTGATTTTACATGTGGCCGCAGCCGTTCCGCACTTCCTGCAAGAGCGATCATCCTGCGGATATTTTCCTCAATCCGGTCGGGAAAAAGGAGCAGGGAGGGTGTGGCAATTGTTGATTCGTTCTCTGGTTTGTACCACATCGGATCCGGTTTTCCAGGTTTAGTGTAACTCAAATACAGCTTCTACTTCCACAGCGATATTGCCGGGGAGGCTCATTCCCACTGCACTGCGGGCCCCTTTGCCAGACTCTTCACCAAATGCATCCACCATCAGCTGGCTGAACCCATTAATGGTCTGGGGATGCTGTTCGAATTCGGGATAGCAGTTGACCATCCCCAGGGTTTTGATCAGGCGCTTGATCTTATCCAGGTCGCCAATCTGGGCTTTGATGGTGGAGAGCATGGTTAGTCCGACCTGTCGCGCCGCCAGTTGCCCTTCTTCCAGGCTCAGGTCCTTACCCACCTTACCCCGGATCAGTTCTCCGTTGCTCTCTACGGGGCCTTGCCCGGAAACATAGAGATGCTTGCCTGTAATAACCACGGGATAATAAATTCCAAGGGAAGGCGGGGCCGGGGGAAGTTCTAGTCCCAATGCCTCCAGTTTTTTTTCGACTTGACTCATTTTGCAGAATTTTGGTTTTATATAAATATATCCAGTAAGAGCACGCCTGCAAATCCGACCACTCCGATAATGGTCTCCATGACGGTCCAGGTGGCCAGGGTCTCCTTCAGGCTGAGGTTGAAGTACTCTTTGAACAGCCAGAATCCGGTATCATTGACATGAGAGAGTACCAGGCTTCCCGAACCGATGGCCAGTACCATTAATTCGGGCGATACCGAAGGGTCTGATACCAGGGGAAGGACAATGCCGGCAGCTGTCATGGCTGCCACGGTGGCCGATCCGACTGATACGCGTATGACGGCTGCGATCAGCCAGGCAAGAAGAAGGGGCGATGCACCCGATTCACGAAGCATATCGCCCAGATACTCACTGATCCCGCTGGCTACCAGGACTGCTTTCAGCGCTCCTGCTCCGGCTATGATCAGCAGGATCATAGCGATGCTGGAGACGGAGTGGGCGAGGTCTATCATCACATCCGCCATTTTATGACCATTTCGCAGGGAAAGTGTAAAAAGGGCAAAAAGCAGGGAAAGCAACATAGCTATCACCGGGTTGCCCATCCCTTTCACTACCGCATAGGCCGTACCCGTTGACTCCAGAAAGTGGGATATTATTTCTGAGCAGCCTATCAGGATCACGGGCATCAGTGCCGCAAGCAGGCTGAGCAGGGTGGAGGGCAGTTCATGATCCGCTATCTTTTTTTCGCCGGTAAAGTCTTTCAGCGGAATTGCCTTAATCTTTTTGAAGCGGGGAGAGAGCAGGGGACCGGCCACCAGGATGGTGGGGATGGCCACCAGGATACCAAGCATCATGGTGCGCCCCATATCTGCACTGAACATATCCACCATAGCTGTTGGTGCAGGATGAGGCGGCAAAAAGCCATGGGTCACTGAAAGCGATGCCAGCATGGGCAGCCCGATGAAGATCAGGGGCAGTCCGGTGGCAGCTGCCATGGTAAATACGATGGGGATCAGGATCACAAAGCCCACCGAATAAAACATGGGGATTCCCACAATGAAGCCTGCAAGCATCAGAGCCCAGTGAATACTTTTCAGGCCAAAAGCTGCAATCAGAGCTTTGGTGATTCGCTGAGCTGCTCCACTATCGGCAATGATCCGGCCCAGCATGGCTCCAAATCCCAGGATCAGGACCAGCAGTCCCAGGGTGTCTCCAATTCCCTGTTTCAGAGCTTCCACGGTATCGTCCAGGGAGAGTCCCATGCAAAGCCCCACAAAGAGCGAGACAATTACAAAAGAGATAAAGGCATTGATTTTTCCCGCCGTGATAAGCAGTAAAAGAAGAAGAACTCCCAGAATTATAATCAGGATTGGCATACGGACTTCCTTGATGAAAAATTAAAGGTAGTCAATTCTGTTTGAAGAACTATGGACTCTTTTTAATGGCTGTTGTTCTGTTCGTAATCCTCCATGTTGCTGAAGTCATAACTGTAACTGTTGGGCACAATCTCGTTGTAATCGTCAATATTGGCTCCTGACAGACAGGCATCTATAATGCGCTTGCCTGTTTGTAACAGGTTCCCATGCAAATAATTCTGAAGTTCTTTCTTAAAAAAGTCCTCCAGCATTCCGGCTCCGGCATCATAACCCTCAATTCCCACCTCCGTCTGGTTATAAACCTTCAGAAACCGGGAGGGAATCTTGGAACCTTCAATGGTCAGGTAATTCAGTTCATAGCCCAGCAAGGAGCAGCGGGCGGACTGGTACTGATCTGATCTGAATTTGGCCACTCCCCTCCGGGTAAGATATTCCCGCATCAGAAGCTGAGGTTTGAAGCCAACCTTCCAGACGCCGATATGCTGGTTGGGTACCAGGGTAAACGTGGTTCTGGGGGTTTCGATGATTTGTTTCAGCAACATATTGGCGTGATCGATCTTTTTACCTGTGGCAAAGGGCCAGTAGGATCCGACACCTTCACTGCCCATATTACCTGTTCCCGTGATACTTGGATTATTGAAACCGCGGGGAGAGACCAGCCTCCAGAGCCAGGCCAGTGTTGGGGGGAGTATATGAAACAAGCCCAGGATGCCATAATTGGGTTCCTCTGCGGAACAGGCCGGTGTACGCAGTCCAAAGCTTCGAACATCGATCGATACAGCTTTATCAATCACATTCTCAACAGAATTTCTGGGCAGGATAACCCGGGGATTGGGACATCTCTTTCCCGGTTCATCTTCAATATGGTCCCAGATCAGTGCCGTGGATTCGGGAGTGGTTTCAATATTCAGGAAGACCAATGGACAGCATGAACTGATGGTGGCTTTTTCAAGCTTGGGATCGTCTCCGTATTCGTTTACACTATCCACACGAACAAACCAGGCGTTTTCTGCATCCACAATTCTGAGCTTGCCATCGTTCCGCTGTACCGAAGGATGACAGAAGGCCATATCATCTGCCACGGGCTTAAAGAGGCAGAAGCGGGGGATGGTAATATAGCGTTCCTCCCCGTTCAACAGGTTTTTACCCAGGGAAACGCGTCCGTCGGGCTCTCTTACAATGTTCTGGTGCATTTCACTTTTTCCGCCTCCACTGGCCCCCTCATGCATGAAAGTGGTGACGTTGTCATAGGGACTGATGGATTGAACAGCAGAACAATGCGCGGTAATCCAGCCCTCTTTTTCTCCCTGGGTGAGGATCACGCCATAAAGACCTTTTTTTGCACTTGGCCCGGGGTAAAGGTTGTAGGCATAGAGTTCATGTACTTCTTTGGTGCGGTTATGCACCACCACCTGTTTGCCATTGAAATGGGTATGCCTGAACACCGGAGCTACCACGATGGAGGAGGCTATTTTAGCCCCTTCCTCCAAACGGTCAACCGGAATGATCTCCTGAAGCATGGACAGGCCCATGGCAAAAAATGCTGCATTGGAAGGGGCCACAGCCACTCCCAGGGAGCCTATGCCTGCTCTGCCTGCGAAATAGAAGAACATGGAGAGTTCCTGCTGTTTCAGCCATTCAAAAGTCTCCTTTTGCAGGCTTGAAAAATCATAGCCATACTTGTCCGAGAACCGTTGCTTATCCGTCGGAAGATCATCGGCAATAACCATGGTATCGGGGTCGCGCCGACGCATATAGGCCTCTGTGTAGTTTGCGGAAATGCCATTCCTTACCCGGTGGACAATGGCTTCGGTATATTCTCCTTTTCCCGGGATATCATACTTTACTTCAAACTCCACATTGGACTCTCCATTGCAGGCCGCGATGGCAAGTTCACTGGTGGTTTCGAATACCGTAAGTTTCTTACAACTTTCAAAAAGGCCGGTCAGGTTATCAGGAAGGGTGATTTTCTTCTCATCCAGCAGCTTAATCAGATTTGTCATGCTTCATTTAATTTAAGACAAAAATAACACAATTAGTCATAGTATGTACTTTGTCTTCATAACAGCCTTTATATTATCCAGGAGCTCTTGTGCGGAGAACTTCAGGACCGCACATCCCTGATTTTCATGGAAATCACTTCACCGTTATCAGCATCCAGCTTGAATAGTTTGTACAGGAGTGATTTTCCCACAAGCAGCGAGCTTGCCACAGAACTGCTGATCCCTTCGTAACTCAAAGTGATAAGCCAATGTGCCTTATCCGGGCTTAGTTCCACCTCTTCGAGCTGTACCTGCTCAGCATCAGGGAAGAAGGATAGCAGGTGCTCCTTTGCTTTTTCGGTGGCCTCTTTCACATTAATCATACTCTAAAGATACGTAAAACTGTTACTAATGAGCCAGGCATGCGGTGGTGAAATTAATATTGGGGCTGTAGCCCTGCAATACAACAACGCCCTCGGGTGGGAAGGGGAGGGTCCAGACGCATATCCCGGTGAGCATGGGCATATTGTCAACCCCGATCTTTGTCAGCAACGAATTATTGGAAAGGTTCAGGTCGGCACCCTCCGCAATCAGTCGATCCAAAAAAGTGGCATCGGGGATGTGAACCGCAGGATCCGGTGTGCCACTGTCGCAAGCAGACAGACCCAACAACAGCATAAAAGCATATATATTTCTCAAAGATGCCTGCATCGGAGAATGAACTTCCAGAAAGAAAACAGATCGTCACCCGGCTTTTTCTCCACTCCGGATCCTCTAATAGTCCTCCTCCTTCAGTTTCATGTATGATTGGGGATGGAGACAGGCCGGGCAGTTTTCGAGTGCCTTTTGTGATTCATATACATAACCGCATACCATGCACTTCCACCAGACTTTTCCCTCTTTCATAAATACCCTGTCTTCGGAGACATTCTGGAGCAACTTCAGGTAGCGTTTCTCATGTTCGGCCTCCACCCTGGCGATCATTTTAAAAGCGGAAGCCACTTTGGGGAAGCCCTCTTCTTTGGCGATTTCCGCAAAAGCAGGGTAGAGCTCTGTCCACTCCTCATTTTCACCTTCAGCAGCTGCTTTCAGATTTTCAGCAGTGTTTCCGATGATGCCGGCAGGATAACTGGCAGTGATCTCTACCATGCCACCCTCCAGGAATTTAAAGAAGCGCTTGGCATGAGCCTGCTCTTCCCTGGCTGTTTGCATAAAAATGGCAGCGATATGTTCGAATCCCTCTTTTTTGGCCTGTTTAGCGAAGAATTCATAGCGGTTTTTGGCCTGTGATTCTCCTGCAAAAGACTTTAAGAGGTTCTGTTCTGTTCTTGTACCCTTCAATGAGTTTTCCATATGAAAATTAGTTTACACTTTAATGAATTCGGATTTTTCTTCCCCGCATACCGGGCACACCCAGTTGTCGGGCAAATCATCAAACTTCACTCCTTCCGCCTTCTCGTCGTAGATATACCCGCAGGCAGGGCATTCATACCTGGCAGGGCTCTCCTGTCCCGGACTTTTCTCCAGTTTAGCTTTATCGATATAGGTGGGTGCATTTTTTGGAGCCATCCCCTTCTTCACCTTCCGGTAATGGAGATAGGTAAGGGGATCTTTTTTGTCGTCCAGTACTCTGGAGTGGACCAGCTCTCCGATGAACATCAGGTGAGTGCCTACATCTACGGTTTCGCAGACCCTGAACTCCAGATAGGCGATCGTATCGTTGAGGACAATGGGGACTCCGGTCTCTCCGTATTGGAGTTTCATTCCCTTCAGCTTATCCGTACTATTTCCGCTCTTAAAGCCAAAGGTGCCAATAATGCCAGCTCCTGCCTCTTCCTGAAGTACGGATACCGAAAACAGACCCGTGGACTGAATCAGGCCGGCTGTATGGTTCTCCTTGTTGCAGCAGGTGGCAAAGCGGGGAGGTTCGGCTGTGACCTGGAAAACGGTGTTGGAGATATAAGCATTTCCATACTCCCTGGATCCCGAGCAGACTATGTAAAGACCATAGGAGACTTTGAAAAGTGCATTGTAATCGATCATGTTGGGCACTGCATTTATAGTTCGTACCAGAAGGCATCCCGCAGGACCTCCAGGCTTTTTGGAACAGCTTCCATGGGATCGGCCTTTCCTTCCATTTCCAGCGAGATATACCCTTTGAAGCTGTGCTTTCGCATGATCTCCCCAATGCGTGGATAATCCAGATCCAGGGTATACCACTTGCCTTCTCCATAATAGGTCTTGGCCTGCATCAGGTAAGTATCGGGGGCCAGTTGTTCCAGCCTGTCGTAGGGATCTTCCAGGAAATTACCCGTATCCAGGGTGACCTTTAGCCAGGGCGAATCGATGGCATCCACAATGCGTTTCACTCCCTCTGCAGTGCGACCCAGGCCCCAGTGATTCTCCAGTCCCAGGACCACCCCGCATTTTTCTGCAGTGGGCATGATCTTCTCCAGCGAATCAATGACCCACTTAAAACCGTCTTCATCGGTATATCCTTCCAGGCTTGGTTCAATGCCCCGGTTGGCCATCAGTTCATCGAAGTCCTTGCTGGTTCCCCAGCGCCCGGTATTGATGCGCATGGTGGGGATGCCCAGCTGGTAGGCCAGCTCAATCTGGTGAATGGTCAGATCAATATTCTCCTGCCTTTTCTCCACATCCGGAAATACAAAACTCTGGTGGGTGGAAAAACCCATGAGGTCAAGTCCGCTGTGAAAGGCTCTTTTTTTCAGACTGTTCAGATAGGACCTTTCCTCCGAGGCCATCTGGACCAGCAGAAGCTCCACTCCATCAAATCCCATGGCTGCTGCGTGGTCGATGATATCCTCCAGAGGGGGATCCCCCGCAGGCCGGTTAAACTGCCAGAAGGAGTAGGTGGATACCCCGATGGGGTTGTGCCGGATGTTTTTCTCAGGCTCCTCAGCCGGTGTGGATGTTTCGGTGGTGCATCCTGCCAGTGCTGTTCCTGCGGCAGCAAGAGCTCCGGCCTGTAAAAAATTTCGTCTGTTAATCATGTGCTATTATTAGTTGGTTTATAAGCGCCCTAATATCAATCAGATACAGGGTGAAATGCGGGCCCGGCCGGCATCATATCCGCCTTACCCTTGGTTCCAGATCGGTTAATTCAGCAATGCGGACCGGGTGTCCCGATTCAATACTTTTCCGGGCTGCAATACCGATCAGGATGGACATGGCTCCATCTCTGACTCCGGCAGGCCGGTCGAATGGGTCTTTCTTTCCCGGTGTTTCAAATATTTGTTTGTGAAGCAGTCTGTCTCCTCCGCCATGTCCCCCCTTCTGGTAGTCCACGTGGTGTACCTCATAATCGTTCCATAACTTGTGCAGGATCACCGGGTCCCTGAGAAGCTTCTCATCTCCCTGTGACATTTCGAGTTCGTGCATGTCGGACTGACTGATATTCTCGTTGTTCATAAACGGAATATCAAGCCAGGCATCGATACGGCCATTCATTCCATTGAAAGCTATTTTCCATCCTTCATAGGGGGAGTAGGTGGTCAGAGAATAATTCACATAGGTGTTGTCGCGGTATTTTATCTGTGCCGACATCTTGTCGTAGATATTTATTTCATGCCGGAACAGGCAGTTGTCGCGGATGTAGCCGTCATACTTTTCATTATTCACGTAGAGATCCATGGCACGTTTGTCCTGGCTTATATCCCAGTAATATTTGCATTCGGATTTGTGAGCACAGGTACGGCACTTATCTCCCCTGAAAGGACCGTTGGAACCATAGTGCTCCAGGTCGCCATAGGCGAAGACTTCTGCCGGATCGCTGTCGAGCCACCAGTTAAGCAGATCAAAATGGTGAGTGGCCTTGTGAACCCAGAGGGAGCCTCCCGATTGCCTGAGTCCATGCCACCTTCTGAAATAGGAGGCACCGTGATAGGTATTCAGGTACCAGTGGAAATCCACCGAACTTATTTTCCCGATAGCTCCGGATTGCAAAAGCTCTTTAATCTTGGTCATATAAGGCCCCCACCGGTAATTGAAACCGACAATAAGCTTGTTATTGGAGCGGCGTTCAGCATCCAGGATGGCCTGGCACTTCAGCTCATCGGTGGTCAGAGGCTTTTCGGTAAGAACATCACAGCCCATATCGAGCCCCTTTATGATGTATTCGTGGTGCGTGGAATCCTTGGTAGTGACGATGACCAGGTCGGGTTTAGTTTCCCGGATCATCTTTTCGAAATCGGAATATACAGGACACCCTACTCCCATGTAGGCACGGGCGTATTCGAGTCGGCCCGGATTAATATCGTGAAGTCCCACAAACTCGAGGATCTCCGGAAAATCCTGAACCAGGGTTTTTCCCCAGAAAGAGGTTCCGCGCACCCCAGTGCCGACCAGGACCGCCTTGATTTTTTCTCCTTTGGAAATAGCATGACTGGCGAGTGGACTGGCCAGCAGGGAGCCTGCCACGAAAGTACCGGTGGTGCCCAGAAATGCGCGCCGGTTCAGATTATTACTCATGATGTTACAGATTTTAAAAACGATAAAAGAATTCCTGCCATACTTCTATATGGGAAGAAAGTTACTGGTATTCAATAAAATTGAATTTGATTCCCAGTCGACCCTCCATAATTTCACCAAGCTCCAGTAGTTCGGGATCGTCAAATTCAAAGTAAAAATTGACGCTTACCTCTTTATCCAGGTCCTGAAGGGGTTTAAACATTCTCATGATATCAAACACGCTCTGTACGGAAGCGGTATCCACGTATTCCAGTTTCAGGTCCACGGTGGTCTTATCGACGGGATTCTTGATATAATCCTCTACCCACTCCACAATGGGTTGAAAAAACTTCCGGGGATCAGAGAGAATGGAGTTCCCTGAAAGTTTGAAGTAGCCTGTTGAACACTCTACCTCAAGGGACTTTTTGGTAGGTTCGATACTGATATTTTCCATATAACAATATTAATTCTTTTCGATTTCAATACCAAACACCGTCATAATTTCGTGTGCTTTATTCAGGTTCAGCTCCGTAAGCAGATCTTTGTCGTTCTGCAGATTCAGGTGCTTCAGCTTATTCAGAACGTCTCTCCAGGTGGCAGGATCCTCGCTGCAGAGGACCGTAATGAACTTGGCCATATTCGGCATGGTGTTATGGGGAATCAGCTCCCTGAGTTTCTCAATAACTCCCAGTTCGTGAAGAATGGTTATTTTCAGGTTAATCTCCTCAATTTTTCCCGGCATATCCTTGTCATCCTCCACGGGGATCTCCAGCTCCACCTGGGCTCTCAGATACTCCATCAGCTTTACGTAGTAGGTGAGGTCAACCATCTCGTTATATATGGCGTACTCTTTAAAGAAAGTGGAAGCACTGGTCTTCTTGTTGAAATAGTTATAAATATCTTCCAGTTTGAAGTAGTTAACAAACAGGTACTTCCAGTTTTCCGACCGTTTATCCTCAAGCAGGCTCCGGTGCTTCTCAATGTACACCGAGGCATTGGAGTAAAAGGTGGCCAAAAACTTACTCTTTTTGTCCGGGCTATTTTCGTTTTCAAAAAGAAAGCGCTCAATCCTGCTGATCTCGTTCACGGCTTTTCCCCGGGATGAACCATCTACCAGGAAGTCGAACTCGCGGATCATCTTATTGATCTTTTCAATGTTAGGGAGGTATATTTTGCTTTCATTGAAAGGATCCTGCCTTTCTATGATAATATTCTGCTTCAGGCATAATTCCTCCATTTCTGCCTTAGAATATTTTGAAGACTCCTTATTCATTTTAGTGCAATTGTGCAAATTATGCAGTTACCGAATTTAGACTTTTTTATTGTAAAATCCATACAGTTCATGTGGAATGATCAAGATCCGGTGTCAGGAAAAAAAGGAGAAATTCACCCCTCCGTATTTTCGGTGCTGCTGAAAACGCGGATGGGCTGTGAATGAGAAGTTTCCAGGATGTTCGAGTATAAAAAGGCCTTCTTTATTCAGAATTTTGGTGGATAAAACCAGGTCGGGGAGCCCGGCTAGTCCGGGGTGGTCATAGGGCGGATCTGCAAATATGATATCGAAGGACAGAACCGGTTTCCTGAGGAATTTGAATACATCTGCCATGATCACGCTCAGCTGTTCCATCTTCATGGATCTGCCGGTTTCCTGAATAAACCTGAAATGGGAAGGGGCCATTTCAACAGCAAGTACAGAGCGTGCACCCCTGGAAGCAAATTCATAGGAGATACTGCCCGTACCGGAAAAAAGGTCCAGGACATCCATCTCTTCCAGATCATACTGGTGAATCAGGATATTAAACAGATTCTCTTTTGCAAAATCGGTGGTGGGCCTGGCTTTGAAATTCCCCGGGGGATGAATTCTTTTTCCCCTGAATATACCACTGATTATGCGCACTTGCTGCCTTCTGAAAGGATCATGTAACGGAGGGTCTCGGCTTTGCTTAAATTCTCCAGGTAATAAGGCGTATGGACCACATTCCTGATGTATTTTCGCAGCAGGCCATGAAGCGGGTGTTCTTCATGAACAATGCCCGAAATGTAGACCGGGATAGATTCATGATCCAGATTAAGTTGCTTCATGGTATTCAGGGTAAAATAAATAAAATCGGAAGGGTCTGTCAGAGAATAGCGGTTCAATAATTGGATCCGGTCTTGAATGATTACAAGTATATCAAGCGAATAAGCCTGCACCTCAGCCATGACAAAACCTCGCTGATGATCGCTGGATCTGACCTGGTCCGAAAGAGATATAAGGCACTCGGAGCTGTGAAGGATCTTTACCTCCCCGGCAACACGCCTGCTCAGTTCCATGATCTTTTCCGGGACCGCGTAAATCAGGTATGATTTTCTGGCCTTCAAATACTGCTCCTGCAGCTGGCTGCCATCCTCTATGGTACAAATCCTTTCCAGGATCTCCCGGTTTCTTTCCGGATGGTGGAACTGCGTGGGGATCAAGGTCACTGCCATTGAATCTGTAATCAGAACGGTCTCTCCTTCCATGCTAAGAAGCTCCTCTTCATCCAGAATACGTCCACAGGCAGCGAGCAATTCATCTGAGCCGGTGTCGGGTCCCAGATGAAAATTTTTCAGATAGACCGGTGTAAAACTGGCATCAGACACTAAAACAGAAAATCCATCCGGAGTGAAGCGGATGGATTGATGGCCTTTTAGCCTGATATCTTGCGTAATACTATTCGATATTACACTGTCTGCCTGCATCAGTGACAGGGAACTTACTCCCAATTGCCTGTGAGCGTTCCTTCTTCCATGGATCCGAATTTTAATCCTTCAAATCCAACAATCTTCATACGCTCGTCCTTGTAGTTTGCGATCAGTTGCGGGTCCATCCCGTTAAGCAAGTCGTCATAATAGCAATAAGCCTCCACCACCTGTACGGTCAGGTTTGAACTGGTCAGCAACTCCCCTGAGGTCATGGTGAAAGTAATTCCGGTCGTATAAGGTACATAGCGCAATGAATCGGTGGCGAATCCCTGGTGGAACAGTGAATCCAGAACCGGAACAAAAGTATTCTCACGAGTAATCACTCCCTCATTCAGCGCTTTTTCCCTGGCCTTCTCAAAGCCCAGCTCATCGAGCCACTCTTCAGGAATATCACCTATCGCCTTTACAACGGTAAATGATGCTGTATCAACGAAAGCAATCAGCGTATCAAAACTGCCTGTATATTTCCTGTAGACATCTTTGTATGCTTTTTGTGCTTCCCTGATGTCAATAAGCCGGTCGATGGTCGCCAGCTCGCGGGTTTCAACTTCCTGATTAAACCTGATCGGTTCTATGATACTATCAACAATCAGATACCCTAACACAATGATTATTAATACGAACAGAATCTGGATTACTCTTCTCATGGGGTATTTTTTTAGCGTTTGCACACAAATTTAACAAAAAAAATAAATTATATATTTTTAATCGCGCAATAATTGAAAGGGATGCTTAGAAAATTCATAATTGACAGATTGTTAGAGAATCTCGAGTTTAAGCCCACTTTGAGTCAGGAGGATCTGGTCCGTGAGCTGGGGGGCTTTCTGGCATCTGAGGAGAGCGGGGAGATCATGCTGGTGAAAGGCTATGCAGGAACGGGAAAAACCACTCTGGTGAAAAGCCTGGTAAATACGCTGGCTGAATTAAAACAAAGGAGTGTTCTGCTGGCTCCAACGGGAAGAGCCGCCAAGGTACTGACTGCCTATTCGGGTCATCCGGCATGGACCATTCATAAGAAGATTTACCGGCAGAAAGCGGGGAAGGACGGATTGGGAGACTTTGTACTGGATCGGAATCTTCATAAGAAGACCTGTTTCATCGTGGATGAAGCGTCCATGATCGGCGACCGTTCACCAGACACTTTTTTCGGTTCAGGCGATCTGCTCCGCGACTTGCTTGATTATGTGGAGGCAGGCTCGGAATGCACCTTGATCCTGGTAGGGGATACAGCTCAGCTGCCGCCGGTGGGACTGGATATTAGTCCGGCCCTGAACCGAGGACGCCTGGAGGGTTTTGGATACCGTGTCAGAGAAATTGAACTGACCGACGTGGTGCGTCAGGCAGAAGGTTCGGGAATTCTGTTTAATGCCACCTCCATCCGGAACCTGATTACGGACGGGCTGGAAGAATACCCGAGTTTTCATTTCGATTCATACCCCGATATTTCTTTAGTGAATGGGTCTGAGGTGCTGGAATCGATTTCTTCAAGTTATGAACACTACGGGGCTTCGGATACCATTGTGGTGACTCGCTCCAATAAAAGGGCCAATCAATTTAATGCCGCTATCAGGAACCAGATTCTGTGGAGGGAAGAACAGTTATCCCAGGGGGATCTTTTGATGGTTGTAAAAAATAACTATTTCTGGAAAGATGTGGATAAGCGCATCGATTTCATTGCCAATGGAGATATCATCCGGGTGGAGAAGGTCATTGCCACTGAAGAGGTTCACGGGCACAGGTTTGCCAATATACGGATCACCCTGCCCGATTATCAGGATTTGGAGTTGGAGGTGAAAGTGCTTCTGGATGTCATCGACCTGGAGGCTCCGTCCCTGAGCTACGACCAGCAAAAAACTCTTTATCTATCTGTAGCAGAAGATTATCCTTATGTTTCCGGTAAAAAGGGAGTAGCCGAAAAGATATCGGCGGATCCTTTTTACAACGCTCTTCAGGTGAAATTTGCCTATGCGGTTACCTGTCACAAGGCCCAGGGTGGTCAGTGGAAATCGGTTTTTCTGGATCAGGGCTATTTTACCGATGAAATGCTTACCCTGGATTATCTGCGCTGGTTGTATACGGCCTTTACCCGGGCCTCGGAAAAGCTTTATCTGGTCAATCTTGCCAAACAGTTTACTCCCCGATAATCTTCACAAGCGCACGTTTGCGTCGCTTGCCGTCGAATTCTCCGTAAAAAATCTGTTCCCAGGGCCCAAAATCGAGACGACCGTCTGTAATGGCCACCACGACCTCTCTACCCATCAGTGTCCGTTTAATGTGTGCATCCGCATTATCTTCAAAACCATTGTGTCTGTATTGGCTGTAAGGTTTTTCCGGAGCCAGTTTCTCCAGCCATACTTCGAAGTCGTGGTGCAACCCGGCTTCATCATCATTGATAAAAACCGAAGAGGTAATGTGCATGGCATTTACAAGGGCCAGTCCTTCCTTTACACCGCTCTCCCGCAGACACTCTTCCACCTGGGAAGTGATATTGATCAATTCCCTGCGCTTTTTAATTTCGAACCAGAGTTCTTTCCGAAATGATTTCATGGGATTTGTTTTAGATTAACTTCAGTTCCTGCTGAATATCAAGAATTTTGTTTTCCAGTTTCGCTTTTACCATCTTGTAGTCTTCCCTTTTTTCCAGTTTGGCGGAGACGCTGAAATAGAATTTGATCTTGGGTTCAGTACCCGAAGGCCTTACTGAAATCTTACTCCCGTCTTCAAGGATAAACTGGAGCACATTGGATTCAGGAAATTCGAGAGGAGTCTTAGTCCCGGTGAGGCAGTTTGTGCTCTGCTTCTCCAGGTAGTCGTGTATGGTAATGACCCTGGAGCCGCTCAGTTCTTCAGGAGGATTATTCCTGAAACCGGCCATCATCTGCTGGATCTCTTCTGCTCCCGATTTTCCTTTCCTGACCACATTGATCAGGGATTCCTGGTAGCAGGAGAATTTCAGGTACATTTCCAGCAGAATATCATAGATACTGAGGCTCCGGCTTCGTGCCCAGGCAGCGAGCTCAGCCAGCATGGAACAGGAGGCTACCGCATCTTTGTCCCTTACGAAATCGCCGATCATAAAACCATAGCTCTCCTCACCTCCACCTATAAAGGTCATTTGATCCTCATTCTTCCGGATGATATCAGCAATGAATTTGAAGCCGGTCAGTACGTCCCAGTAGGGAACCTGATAGTGCCTGGCCATATCGGCAATCAGTTCGGTAGTTACAATGGTCTTTACAATATACTCCTTGCCGCTGAGCCTGCCCCGGTCGGACCATTGCGACAGCAGGTAATAGGATAGCAGGGAGGCAGTCTGGTGACCATTTACCAGGATCAGTTTACCACGGTCGTCCCGGATAGCGATCCCCACGCGGTCGGCATCCGGATCGGTGGCCATGACGAGATCTGCCCCCACAGCATCGGCTTTTTTCAGGGCCATGTCCAGGGCGGCCGGTTCTTCGGGATTGGGAGATACCACTGTAGGGAAATTTCCATCTACCACATCCTGCTCGGGAACATGATAGATCCGGGTGAACCCCAGTTTCTTTAAGGCCCTGGGTATCAGTAAGACCCCGGTTCCGTGGATAGGAGTATATACGATTTTTATATCATGGTGAGCTGCAATCAGCTCCGGGTTGATGGATAGTTTTACCACCTTATCTATATACAGAGCATCCATCTCTTCACCCAGGGAAATGATTTTCCCCCTGTCCCCACCGAACTTTACATCTCCGATGGATTTTATCTTCTGCACTTCCCGAATGATATTCACATCGTGAGGATGAATAATCTGAGCCCCGTCTTCCCAGTATGCTTTATACCCGTTATACTCCTTTGGATTATGCGAAGCAGTGATCACCACACCGCTCTGGCAACCCAATTGCCTGATGGCAAAACTGAGCTCCGGAGTGGGCCTTAAGCCGTCAAAGAGATAGGCTTTGATTCCATTGGCCACACAGATCTGTGCCGTGATCTCTGCAAACAGAGGGCTGTTATTCCGGCAATCATATGCTACGGCCACACTGATTACCTCTCTGTCGCTGAACTGTTTAAGGAGGTAGTTGCAGAGTCCCTGGGTGGCCATACCAACGGTATAGATATTCATACGGTTGGTTCCCACTCCCATAATTCCGCGCAATCCACCGGTCCCGAATTCCAGATCGCGATAAAAGCTTTCGCTTAACTCGGCTTCATGGTGGTCGATCATTTCGCGAATGGCGGCTTTGGAATCTTCATCGATGGGACTGTTCAGCCATTGTTCTGCCTTTCGACTGACTTCTTTCAGCATGTTTTGGTTTTCCATGGGTTCTTCACTATTTATAACAAATCTTGTATACACCTCTCCAGGCTTGTTCTCCAGTAGGGGACGTCGACACCATAAACTTCCTGGATCCTGGTTTTGTTGAGCACGGTGTAAGCCGGACGTTTGACTGCTCCCGGGAATTCGTGGCTTTCCAGTGGCACCACTTTGGCTTTGCAACCAATCAGCCGGCATATTTCCATGGTCATGTCGTACCAGCTGCAAACCCCGCTGTTTGAATAATTGAATATGCCCGGAACAAACTGGATCATATCAGAATCCACATCAGAGATAATCTGCATAATCGCTCTTGCCAGGTCCTCCGCATAGGTGGGAGTGCCCACCTGATCGTAGACTACCCTCAGGTCGCTTTTCTGATCCATCCGGTTGATTATGTTTTTTACAAAGTTTTTTCCAAAAACACTATAGAGCCAGGAGGTTCTTATGATCAGGGCCCTGGGATGCCCCCGCAATACATTTTCCCCCTCCAGTTTGGTCCTGGCGTATACACCACGGGGGCCCGTTGGGTCGTCCTCCCTGATGGGCCGGGGTTGTTCGCCCCGGTAAACATAATCGGTTGAGATATGGATGATGCGGACAGTCCGGAATTCTTCCAGGCAGTCTCTGAAATTAACCAGGATATCGTGATTGAGTTTCCTGGCCTGCTCCGGCTCCTTCTCGGCACCTTCCACGTCTGTGTATGCGGCACAGTTTATAATAAAATCCGCCGGTTTTGCTGCCAGGTATGATTTTAAAGCTGTCAGATCGGTGGCATCCAGTTCCTCCACATCTGTAAATGAATAGGTCTGACGGAACCTGTTTCTCATTTTTTTTATTTCTCTTCCAAGTTGACCATTTGCACCGGTTACCAGAACATGACTCATAACAATGAATTTAAGGTTGTACAAAATAGGGCAGCTTCCTGTCCTTCTCCGAAATGATTGCCTTTTCAGGATCGATTTTCCAGTCTATATTCAAAGTGGGATCATCAAATCGGATTCCTGCTTCGGACTCCGGATGATAGTACTCAGTGCACTTGTACTGAAGGATGGCCCGGTCCGAAAGCACCGAATAACCATGTGCAAATCCTTCAGGTATGATCAATTGCAAAAAGTTTTCCGCACTGAGTTCTACGGCGAACCACTTTCCATAGCTGGGCGACCCGGGTCTTATATCCAGGGCAACATCCAGAACAGCACCTTCACTTACCCGGACGAGCTTGGCCTGG
The DNA here is from genome assembly GCA_029210725.1 of Bacteroidales bacterium. Classification (NCBI taxonomy): domain Bacteria; kingdom Pseudomonadati; phylum Bacteroidota; class Bacteroidia; order Bacteroidales; species Bacteroidales bacterium. Next base: position 145,859 of record JARGFM010000003.1, read on the forward strand.
GCAAATGGAACTTTCTGATAGTGCAAGCCCCGGATTACCCCGTAAACAGAGCGACTTTGGTTGTCCTGGATAAAATCATATCTAAGTCCTGACTGTTCCAGACCCTGCTTGTGATAGCTTTCATAAAAATATCCCCTGGGATCATGAATCACCTTTGGTTCCAGTACCAGGAGTCCTTCAATACCGGTTTCTATTATCTTCATCATTCTAAATACCTGAGCTATGAAGTTTTTCTTTGGCTAAGTTCAGGAGGTATTGCCCGTAAGAGCTGTTTTGCATCTGGCGGGCAAGTACCAGCAATTGTGCTTTATCAATGAATTTCATCTGATAGGCAATTTCTTCTATGCAGGAGATTTTCAGTCCCTGTCGTTTTTCAATGGTATGTATGTAGTTGGCAGCCTGCAAAAGGCTGTCCTGGGTGCCCGTATCCAGCCAGGCCATCCCCCTTCCCATGATCCGGACCCTCAGGCGCTTCTCTTCCAGGTAGAGCCTGTTCAGATCGGTGATCTCCAGCTCGCCCCGTTTGGACGGCCTGAGTGTTTTTGCCTTTGCGATCACATCATTCCCGTAAAAATAAAGCCCGGTCACTGCATAATTGGATTTGGGATGTTCGGGTTTCTCTTCCAGGCTTAGTACCTCCCCTTTGGGATTAAACTCAACCACCCCGTACCGATTGGGATCGGAGACGTAGTAACCAAACACCACCGCACCGTTTTCAAGGGCTGCTGCTTCTTTTAGTGTATTTCCAAAACCGTGTCCATAGAAAATATTATCACCCAGGATCAGACAAACCGGCTCATGCCCTATAAAATCTTCCCCTATAAGGAAGGCCTGAGCCAGCCCGTCCGGTGAAGGCTGTACGGTGTAACTCAGAGAGAGTCCGATCTGACTGCCGTCATCCAGTAGATTTTGATACAGATGCAGGTCTTCGGAGGTGGAGATAATGAGAATTTCCGTGATTCCTGCGAGCATCAGAACAGAGAGGGGGTAATAGATCATGGGTTTATCATAAACCGGAATGATCTGTTTTGAAATGGACTTTGTAATCGGGTGAAGCCGTGTCCCGGCACCTCCGGCCAGAATAATACCTTTCATATTGAACTTTTTAGAAGATGATCAAAATAGCTGATTGTTTTCTCAAGTCCGGTCTCCAGATCCACCACCGGGTTCCAGCCGTCCAGGAGCTTTATTGCAAGACTGATATCGGGTTGGCGCTGAACCGGGTCATCCTGGGGCAGAGGAAGGTAGGTAATCTTCGAAGCAGAGCCGGTCATGTCAATAATCTTCTTTGCCAGCTCCAGGATGGAAAATTCTGCAGGATTTCCGATATTGACCGGACCCGTAATCTGATCGCCCGTTTCCATCATCCGGATCATGCCAGTAAGCAGATCATCCACATACTGGAAGCTTCTTTTCTGGGATCCATCCCCATAGACGCTTATGTCCCGGTTCTGAAGTGCCTGTACAATAAAATTGGAAACCACCCTGCCATCGTTGGGATGCATTTTGGGACCATAGGTGTTAAAAATCCGGATAATCTTGATTCTCACCTGATTTTGCTGATGATAGTCCATGAAAAGGGTCTCGGCACACCTTTTTCCTTCGTCATAGCAGGAGCGGACTCCAATGGGATTTACATGGCCCCAGTAGGACTCGGGCTGGGGATGTACCTTGGGATCTCCGTACACCTCACTGGTGGAGGCCTGTAACACTTTGGACCTGATCCTTTTGGCCAGTCCAAGCATATTGATTGCCCCCATCACAGAGGTTTTTACAGTTTTTATGGGATTATACTGGTAATGAATGGGGGAGGCCGGACAGGCCAGGTTATAAATCTCGTCCACTTCTGCAAAATAGGGACTGGTGATATCGTGGCGGATCAGTTCAAAATAGGGATTCCCGAGCAGGTGAGCAATGTTTTTTTTGGACCCGGTGAAATAGTTGTCCAGGCAGAGAACTTCATGACCTTCCCCCAGCAAACGTTCACACAGCTGTGATCCGATAAAACCAGCTCCACCGGTTACGAGAATTCTTTTCATCTTAATCAGGGTTTAACAGCTTGTCTTCCAATGCTGTAATAAGTAAAACCATGCTCTAGCATCTCCTCGGCATCATAAATATTACGACCATCAAAGATCACTTTCTCCCGCATTAGTTTCTTCAGTACACCAAAGTTCAGTACGCGAAACTCCGGCCATTCTGTGACCAGAATCAGTCCGTCCGAATCGATCAGAGTCTCATATTTGTCACTGCAAAAATCCAGCTTATCTCCCAGTACCCGTTTGGCCTCCTCCATGGCAACCGGGTCATAAGCCCTGATCTCAACTCCTTCCCCGGAAAGTTCCTCAATAATCCGGATGGAGGGGGCTTCTCTCATATCATCTGTGTGAGGTTTGAAAGAGAGGCCCCAGAGTCCTATTTTTTTACCTCTCAGGGAGCCGCCGAAATGCGCTTTCAATTTCTCGGGAATCACCAGCTTTTGATTCTCATTAACCAGTTCCACCGCTTTCAGGATTTCCAGGGAGCGCTTATATTCATCACCCGTGCGGATCAGGGCTTTCACGTCTTTTGGGAAACAGCTTCCTCCATAACCGGCTCCGGGATATATAAACTTGTTACCAATACGTGAATCACTGCCAATTCCTTTTCTGACCATATTCACATCTGCGCCAACCACTTCACACAAATTGGCAATATCGTTCATAAAACTGATCTTCGTTGCGAGCATGGAATTGGCAGCATATTTGGTCATTTCGGCCGAGGTGATATCCATGAAGATGATCGGATGACCATTGAGCAGGAAGGGTTTATAAAGCCGGCGCATCAGCTTTTCGGCACGATCCGAATCTCTGCCGATAACAATCCTGTCGGGTTTCAGAAAGTCATTAATGGCGTCACCCTCTTTCAGGAATTCAGGATTGGATGCCACGTCAAACTCCAAGTTAAGGCCTCTTTGCTTCAGTGCTTCAGCAACCTTCATCCGGACCTTTTCAGCGGTCTTGATGGGAACTGTACTTTTCGTGGCAATGACCAGGTAGTCCTGCATATACTTTCCGATTTCCCCGGCAACATTGAGCACATATTGAAGATCGGCACGTCCGTCTTCATCGGGTGGGGTTCCGACAGCGATGAAAACCGCTTCACAATCCAACAGGCTCTCTTTCAGGCTTGTGCTGAAAAAAAGACGGCCGTTTTCCACATTGTTACTGACCATGTTTTCCAGTCCCGGCTCATAAATGGGAATGATTCCCTGCTGCAGGTTTTCAATCTTTTTTTTATCAATATCTACGCAGGTGACCGTAATACCTGTTTCTGCAAAACAGGTGCCTGATACCAGGCCGACATATCCTGTTCCAATAACTGCTATCTTCATATACTGAAAAATTGATTTATTGATGGTAAAGTTAATTTTTTTAATAGATACCCACGACAGATGTTTTGCCAGTTTTCAATACCCTGAGCGTGCTTTTCGGCCAGAGGCGGTCTATCTGATTGCAGATGATAGTTCTTCGGCGCTTTAAGCCTTCCTTTATTTGGGCATTTACACTCATTTTGTTAACTTTGCGGCTTGTTTAAGCAATTATAATGTCTAACTTATTAATTTTAAGAGAATTATCTAATGTCTAAGTCTAACGAGAGTAAAAAAGTGGATCCCAACGAAGTTGAGACGACCGCCAGTGAACCTAAAGAGACAAGCCCTGTGGTAAGCGAAGAGAATTCTGCTGCCGAAGCGGCTGAGCCTGTAACTGAAGAACCTGCAGCTGAAGAACCTGCAGCTGAAGAACCTGCAGCTGAAGAACCTGTAGCTGAAGAGCCTGTAGCTGAAGAGCCTGCAGCTGATGAAATGCCCCCAAAGAGTACCAATAATGACTCTAAGGTACTTGCATCCACCGATACCGGTGTGGAAGATTTTAACTGGGAAGAGTTTTCGGCCGATGATATGGAAACATCCGGAAATAAGGCTGAGTATGAGAAATTATACTCGGACACCCTCTCCACTATTGCCGAAAACGAGGTGATCGACGGTACAGTGATCTCCTTGGATAAGCGTGAAGTGGTTATTAATATCGGGTACAAATCAGAGGGAGTTATCTCCATTAGCGAGTTCCGCTATGATCCCGATCTGAAGGTGGGAGATAAGGTGGAGGTGTACGTGGACAGCCAGGAAGACAAAAAGGGTCAACTGGTACTTTCCCATAAAAAAGCCAGGGCCATACGGTCCTGGGACCGTGTGAACCAGTCACTGGATCAGGATGAGGTAATCAAGGGATACATTAAGTGCCGGACCAAGGGTGGTATGATTGTAGATGTGTTCGGAATTGAAGCCTTCCTGCCCGGCTCTCAGATTGATGTAAAACCCATCCGGGATTACGATGCCTATGTGGGTAAGAATATGGACTTTAAGGTGGTGAAAATCAACCACGAATTCAAAAACGTTGTCGTATCGCATAAAGCACTGATCGAAGAGGAGCTGGAGCAGCAGAAAAAAGAGATCATTGCAAAACTGGAGAAAGGACAGGTTCTGGAAGGAACCGTGAAGAATATTACCTCTTATGGTGTATTTATTGACCTGGGCGGAGTAGACGGACTGATCCATATCACGGACCTCTCCTGGGGCCGGGTGAATCATCCCGAGGAGATTGTCGAACTGGACCAGAAACTGAATGTGGTTATCCTTGATTTTGATGATGACAAGAAAAGGATTGCCCTGGGTCTGAAACAGCTGACCCCGCATCCGTGGGATTCGTTGGACGAGGCTATGAAAGTGGGCGACCAGGTGAAAGGCCGGGTTGTTGTTATGGCCGATTACGGAGCCTTTGTCGAAATTGCTCCCGGTGTTGAAGGTCTGATTCACGTGAGTGAGATGTCCTGGTCGCAACATCTTCGTAGTGCCCAGGAATTTATGAAGGTGGGTGACGAAGTGGATGCCGTTATCCTGACCCTCGACCGTGAAGACCGTAAAATGTCGCTGGGTATGAAGCAACTGAAAACCGATCCCTGGGAGAAGATTGATGAGCTTTACGGAGTTGGAACCAAGCACACAGCCAAGGTTCGGAACTTTACCAATTTCGGGGTATTTGTGGAGATAGAAGAGGGAGTGGATGGACTGATTCATATTTCAGACCTGTCCTGGACCAAGAAGATCAAGCATCCGGCCGAATTTACTTCCATTGCTGCCGATATCGATGTGGTGGTTCTTGAGATTGACAAGGATAACCGTCGCCTGAGTCTTGGGCACAAGCAGCTGGAAGAGAACCCATGGGATGTCTTTGAGAGTGTGTTTGGTGTAGATTCGATCCATGAAGGAACCATTATCGAATTGATGGACAAGGGTGCTGTAGTTGCTCTTCCTTACGGAGTTGAAGGATTTGTTACTCCCAAACACCTGGTAAAAGAAGATGGATCTCCTGTAAAAATGGATGAGAAATTAGATTTTAAGGTGATTGAGTTTAATAAGTCAGCAAAAAAGATTATCTTGTCTCATAGTCGCATCCATGAAGACGAGAAGAAGTCTTCTGGCCGTTCTACCAGTCAGAGTGAGGGTGCAGAAGTCAGGAAGGCAACCAGGAAGCTGAAAACCAACCTGGAGAAAACCACCCTGGGTGATATTTCCGAACTTGCAGCCCTGAAGTCTGAAATGGAAGAGAACCAGAAGAGCGCTAAGAAAAAAGAGGAAGGTGACAAAAAAGAGTAAAATATAACCTTTTTAAAACCAATTTATTCAGCTATGGAATTCAAGATTGACAAATTTGAAAACCACACTTTGATAAAAGTTTTGGAGGAGAAGCTGGATACTCATATTGCCCCGACTTTGAAGTCAGAACTGGTACTTGTATCAGGAAATGGTGAGAAGAATATTGTTCTTGACCTGGGCAATTGCAGGTATTGTGATTCTTCAGGACTAAGTGCGATTCTGGTTGCCAACCGGCTGTGCAAAAATGCCAATGGCACCTTTGTATTGACCGGTTTGAATGATGCAGTTGAAAGACTGATTACCATTTCCCAGCTTGACACGGTACTGAACATTTCAAATTCCCTGGAAGAAGCAGTCTCTCTGATTAAGGAGGCTGAATAAAAGATTTCCGGGTGTCATTTGAGCTGACAATACTGGGTAGCAGTGCCGCACTGCCTACATCCAAACGATTTCCAAGCGCTCATCTACTTCATGCAGGTGGGCGTTTTTTTTTAATTGATTGCGGAGAGGGAACCCAGATCCGGCTCCGGCAATTCGGAATTAATCCGTCGAAGATCCACCATATATTCATCTCCCATCTGCATGGAGATCATGTGTTCGGTCTCTTCGGTCTTCTTTCATCCCTTGGGATGATGGGGCGCAAGCTCCCCCTTTTCCTTTACGGTCCCCAGATTCTGGAAGAGTATATGCAATCCTATTTCAGTTTTTTCGGATCATTACCTTATGAAGTGAAAATCCAGAGCCCTCAGGAGGAAACCGGCTTCATTTTTGAAAGTGATCAACTAAGCATCAGGGCCATATCCCTGAAACACAGGACCCCGGCTTACGGTTACCTGTTCAGGGAGAAGCCCAGGCTCCTGAATGTAAAAAAAGAGCAGATCGAAGCATATGGCCTCGGGATTGCCGATGTGCATCGAATAAAGCGGGGGGAGGATTTTGTAAGCAGTTCGGGGGAGGTGATCCCCGTGCATCAACTGACGCTGCCCCCCTTTCGGCAACGATCCTATGCCTATCTTTCAGATACATCGTTTTGTCCGGAACTGGCAGAGCAGGTTAAGGGGGTCGATCTGCTGTTTCATGAAGCCACCTTTTCGGAGAAAGATAAAAAGCTTGCTGCCCAGACCCGGCACTCCACGGCCAGGGAGGCTGCAACCGTGGCCGGGTTGGCCGGTGTCCGGAAATTGCTTATCGGCCATTTCTCCAGCAGATACAAGGATCCTGCCCTGCTGGAGAATGAGGCCAGGGAGGTATTTGTGGATTCCCATGCCGTGAAGGATGGGGATATCTATTCCGTTCCTGCGGAGCGGCTATCCGGAGAATAATAGTAATTTTGCAGCTATTGTGCCATTAAAACCAGTGAACAGGTGAATGAAAAAATTCTGATCCTTGATTTCGGATCACAGTATACGCAACTAATAGCCAGGAAGGTAAGGGAGCATAATGTATATTGCGAGATACATCCTTTCAGCAGGTATCCGGAGCCTGACGAATCTGTGAAGGGGGTGATTCTTTCCGGAAGTCCTTTCTCTGTGCGGGATGAACATGCTCCCATTCCCGATCTGAAAGCCATTAAGGGAAAGTATCCTTTGCTGGGCATTTGTTACGGGGCGCAGTACCTTTCTCATCATTACGGGGGTGAAGTGAAGCAGTCCGATTCCAGGGAATATGGCAGGGCGCGATTAAGCTATATCAGAGAAGCCCACCCCCTGATGAAGAATCTGAAACACAATACCCAGGTCTGGATGTCCCACGGGGATACCATCAATACGCTTCCCGTCGATTATGAGATAATAGCCAGTACGGGAGAGGTGAAGGTAGGCGCCTATGCCTCTGTAAATGAGCCCACTTTTGGATTACAGTTTCATCCGGAGGTATATCACACCACGGAAGGGAAGACCATACTCCATAATTTCCTAAAAGATATTTGCAGGTGTGCCATGGACTGGACTCCTGAGATTTTTGTGGAGAGTACGGTAGATGAACTGAAGAAGAAACTGGAGAATGACAGGGTGGTGCTGGGACTTTCAGGTGGAGTCGATTCCACGGTGGCGTCCATATTGCTGCACCGGGCCATCGGGTCCAGGCTGACCTGTATTTTTGTGGATAACGGCCTGCTCAGGAAAAATGAGTTTTCTGAGGTGCTGGAGTCATATAAGGAGTTGGGATTGAATGTGATCGGGGTGAATGCCAGGGATAAGTTCATTGATGACCTGGAGGGAATAAGCGATCCGGAAGCAAAGAGAAAAAGCATTGGCAGGAATTTCATCGAGGTATTCGATCAGGAAGCAAAGAAACTGGAGGAGGTAAAGTGGCTTGCACAGGGCACCATCTATCCGGATGTTATTGAATCGGTTTCCGTGAACGGGCCTTCGGTGACCATCAAGTCGCATCACAACGTGGGTGGTTTACCCGAGAGGATGCACCTGAAAGTGGTTGAACCTCTCAGGTTACTTTTCAAGGATGAGGTCAGAAGGGTCGGGAAGGCGCTGGGAATACCATCCTCTTTTCTGAAGAGGCACCCCTTTCCTGGACCCGGTCTGGGCATCCGCATTCTGGGAGAGATAAACCGGGAAAAAATCCGCCTGGTGCAGGAGGCCGATGATATCTATATTAAAGCACTGCACAGGTATGGACTGTATGACCGCATATGGCAGGCAGGGGCCATTTTACTACCGGTCCAGTCGGTTGGTGTGATGGGTGATGAGCGTACCTATGAATATGTGGTGGCTTTAAGGGCGGTCACCTCTACCGACGGAATGACCGCCGATTGGGGACATCTGCCCTGTGAAGTGCTCAGCCAGGTATCCAATGATATTATTAACAAAGTACGCGGAATCAACAGGGTGGTTTACGATATCAGTTCAAAGCCACCTGCAACTATTGAATGGGAATAAGGGTTCCGCAACTGATCTACCCAACTTTCTAAGGAGTTAAGGGTTTAAACAGGGAACAAAAGGAGAAAAACATGAATCGCATATACAGGATCATGGTGCTTGCTTTGCTGGCATTTGCACCGCAGATGATACGGGCTCAGTGGAATGTGGAAGCCATCAAGCTGGCCCAGGTGATGGAGAAGGTCAGCCATTTTTATGTGGACTCCATTGATGAAAGTGATGTGGCGGAACGTACCATTGTACAAATGCTTCACGAACTGGACCCGCATTCTTCATACCTGAGCAAGGAGGATATGGAGGAGCTGAATGAACAGCTGGAAGGTGAATTTGAGGGGATTGGAGTGAGTTTTAATGTGCTGGACGATACCATATATATTATCAGGGCAATTTCCGGAGGTCCCTCCGAACGTGTGGGGATCATGGCCGGGGACAGGATTTTAAGGGTAGAGGGTGAAAATGTGGCAGGTACCGGGATAACAACCCGGGAGGTACAGGGGCTGCTGAAAGGTGAAAAGGGGAGTACCGTGGAGCTTACTGTAAGACGGCGGCAAGTAAATGAGCTTCTGGATTTCTCCATTACCAGAGATAAGATCCCGGTAAACAGCCTGGATGCTGCATATATGGTGAACAGCCGGATTGGATATGTGAAGCTGGCCCGGTTCTCCCATACGACCATTGATGAATTTGAAAGGGCCATGAAAACGTTAAAGGAACAGGGGATGGAGGATCTGATCCTGGACCTGTCGGGGAATGGAGGCGGCTGGCTTCCCGTTGCTGTGGAACTATCCGATCATTTTCTCTCGGGGAACAAGGAAATCGTGCGGACAGAAGGCTCCAAGGTACCCGACCGCAATTACCGGGCAAGGAGTCCGGGGCTCTTTGAAAAAGGAAATCTGGTGGTGATGATCGATGGCAATTCAGCCTCCGCCAGTGAAATTGTCAGCGGGGCCGTGCAGGATTGGGACCGGGGCGTGATCGTGGGCAGGCGCTCCTTTGGGAAAGGCCTGGTCCAGCAGCCATTTATGTTAAACGACGGTTCATTGATCCGGCTCACCGTGGCCAGGTATTACACCCCGACGGGCAGGTTGATACAAAAGCCTTACGAAAACGGGTATGAGGAGTATGCCCAGGATCTGATCAATCGCTATAACCAGGGAGAGCTTTCCAGTGCCGATAGCATTGAGTTCCCTGAATCGCAGAAATACAAAACCCTTTTACTGAACAGAACCGTATATGGCGGAGGGGGAATCATGCCCGACTACTTTGTACCTGTGGACACTTCCAACTATTCCACCTACTACCGTCATTTGATAGGAAGGGGGATTTTTAACCGCTTCGCTCTTCAGTATGTGGATGAAAACAGAAAGGAATTGAAAAGCAAATTCATGGATTTCAACTCATTTAACGCCGGATATACCACACCGAAACCGGCCCTCGATGAGCTGATTTCATTTGCCACCGGGGAGGGACTGGAATTCAATGAAGAGGAATGGAGCGTTTCATCCGCTCAGATCTCCCTACTGTTCAAAAGTTACATGGCCAGGGATCTGTGGGGAATGGAATACTTTTATGAAGTATTTAATCCTGCCGATGATGTGTTTAGAAAGGCCGTTGAAATATTGGAAAATCCCTCCCTGCTGCAGCAAAAGCTGGCCAGAGCAGACTAAGCTTAAAGAGAGCCGATGACCGGTGACGAGAAATTTCATGCGAAAACCCTGAAAGGCCTGGAGCCTTTACTGGCTGAAGAGTTAAGTTCCCTGGGAGCGAGCCGGACAGTGATTGGAAACAGGGGAGTTACCTTTTTTGGAGGGAGGGCACTCCTGTACCGGGCGAATCTGGCCTCCAGGCTGGCATTGCGGGTCTTACTCCCGATCCTGCACTTTGAGGCAAGCGATCCGGATTCGCTCTACAGAATGGTCAGGCGCTTCGACTGGTCACGCTACCTGGACAACCGGATGACTTTCTTTATCGACTCCGTTGTTCATTCTCCCCACTTCAACAACAGCCAGTATGTTTCCCAGAAGGTAAAGGATGCCATCGTGGATCGCTTCAGGGAGGCTACCAGCCTCAGACCCTCGGTGAACAAGGAGCAACCGGATCTGCTTATTAATGTTCATATTTCCGGCAATTGGGTTACTATCTCCCTGGATAGTTCCGGGGGATCGCTCCACAGGCGCGGATATCGCACTGGTCACGGGTATTTTGAGGCACCTCTCAATGAGGTGTTGGCTGCGGGCATGGTAATGATCTCCGGATGGAAAGGTCTAACACCTTTTCTGGACCCCATGTGTGGTTCCGGTACGCTGGCCATAGAGGCGGCATTGATAGCTGCCAATATACCTCCGGGAATCTTCAGGAAGCATTATGGATTTGAGAACTGGAAAGATTTTGACAGGGACTTGATGGAACATGTGGTCCGCAATCTGTCTGATGAAAGGGAGGTGACAGTACCGATCTTAGCCAGGGACGCGGACCCTGAGGCCGTCGAACTGACCCGGCGCCAGGTAAAACAGATGGATTTGCAGCACATAATAAATGTGGAACAGGGCGACTTTTCCCAAAGGGATGGAATGGAGGGAGCTACCCTGATCATGAATCCTCCATACGGTGAGCGATTGAAGCCGGATGATATAGAGTCCTTATATTCTATGATCGGGAGCACCTTAAAACATAAATATCCGGGGTCCGATGCATGGATTCTGTCCTCAAGCAAAAAAGCACTGGGCAGGGTAGGCCTGAAACCAGCTGGTAAAAGAGTTCTTTTCAATGGTTCACTGGAGTGTTCTTATGTGAATTATCTTACCTTCCCGGGCAACTGGAAGGATCATAAAGCACAATCTGCAGGGAATCAAAAAAAATAGCGGATTTGATAAAATTTCGTTGCCATAAGAGGGTTTTTTTATCTATATTAGTTAACGAAACTTTTTTTTATATTTGCTGACCAGATCAGTAAATACCAAGTCCATAAAAAGAAGCCTAAATGAGCTTTGATATCAACGAGTATTACTCCAGACTGAATGGTGGCGATGTACTAATGGCTTTCAAAGGGAGTATCACCAGTGAGCTTATAAGCAATGTACTTGAAGTCGTCGAGTCCAGGATGGATGAGTTCAGTGAAACTTCAAAGATCCGGAAGAAGGTTTATAACGTACTGGTCGAAAGTCTCCAGAATCTCTATCATCATATTGAAGTTTTACCCGATAAGATGCAGAAAGAATTTGATGACAAATTCGGGATTCTTGTGGTCAGCCGTCAGGATGATAAGTACAAAATATCAACCGGAAACTTTATTTCCCAGGATAAGGTGGATGTGTTAAGGAATAAGATTGACAAGATCAATTCCATGAGCAGGGAGGAACTTAAGGATATGTACAAGTTTATTCTGAATCATCAGAGACTTTCAGAAAAGGGCGGCGGCGGCCTTGGGCTGGTAGACATTGCCCGCAAAACCGCGAACCTGTTGGAATATACATTTGAGAAATACGACGATACCTATTATTTTTTTAATCTGGATGTCTTTATCGATTTATAGGTATTATAACTGTTAAATGATTAAATATGGAAGCGCTTTCGATACAAGGAACTGCAAAAACACCCAGTGTAAAGTTTGACGGACAGGAGGGTGTAATCGAAATTAAAGGAAGATCTATACCTGAGAACTCCATTGAGTTTTATAAGCCGCTTGTTGACTGGTTGGAGAAGTACAGTACATCACCTCTGGATCTGACCCAGGTTAATGTTCAGCTTGAATATTTTAACACCAGTTCATCAAAGTGCATTTTAGATGTTTTTAAGAAGCTTGAGTCCATTCACAAAGGCAAAAGTGAAGTGATCATTAACTGGTATTACGAGGAGGATGATGAAGATATGCTTGAGGCTGGCGAGGACTATGAATCCATCATCAGAGTTCCCTTCAAGATGATTGAGATCGTCGAGTAGCGGGCTCCCGTCAATAACTGAGAAAAAAGGAGGCTTTCCCCCGGGGGCAGCCTTTTTTTTTGGGGGGGATCCCTAATAGCTGTTTTTTTGGTTAATTCGTTCCATATAATCCAGAAACTTTTTGAGCACCCTGTAATAGAGCATCATATACAGGAACAGGGTCATGAACCAGATCACCATTACATTAACCCACAGGGTGGGTATGAAGGTCCCTGCTATCATTTTGCGGGGCGAATAGAAATGGGCTTTGATAAACCTGTGGGTCGGATCCCGGTATATCGGATCTCTTACCTGGATCATATCACCTTTATGTTCAATAAAATAGTCAAAGGTCTTCTTATTGGTTACAAATTCTTCCAAATTCCTGTTGGCATGTTTCTGCTGAAGCTTTTGTAACTCATCCGGGTTGAAGGATCTGGTAATTTCCTCGAGCTTGTTACCGGCAGCTTTGTATATTTTTTTGTAAAAACTATTCAAAGCCTCCAGATATTCCCTGGTATAGGCCAGGATTTCTTCGTTGATGGTTTCAGGGCTAAGCTGTTCCACATATTTCATGGTAAATGCAGGGGTGTCCTCATAGTATTCATGCATGATCAGGCGTTCCTTCAGTTCATCATGAATTTCTATTCGGAGCGATTTCAGATTGTATGCGATTTTTTCTGCTGCCGCCGGATCATTAAGGTTCCTTTCAATGTATTTCAGTTTATTCAATAATTCCTTCAGGTGGAAATTATATTTAAGACCCGCCGTGCTTTTCAGTTTATCCCAGGCGTAGAATCTTTTCTGGTATTCGTTATTCATAAACTGGTAGGTGGCAAGTCCCTCATAGGCCCAACGGGCAGCAATGATCTCCCCGTAAAACGGGATCCTTTTGGGTGAGGAGATCTGCGGGTTGAGGTTTTCATACTTAACAATAATTCCGCTGAGAATGATCTGGGGAATAACCAGGAAGGGGATGAGGATATAGATCGTCACCACCGTTTTAAAGCTGTCGGAGATCAGAAGCCCCATCATATTGGCCATGGACCAGGAGGAGAAAAGTACCAGCCAGTATTCAAAATACATGCCCTGTATTCCTAACACGGTATTCCCGATCATTACAAAGGTAAAAGCCTGTATGGCCGATAAGAGAAATTGGACCATCACTTTGGAAAGCAGATAGCTGGACCTGCTCAGGTTCAGAAAGGCCTCCCTCTTCAGGATCTTCCGGTCTTTGATTATCTCCTCCGCACTAACGGTAAGTCCCATAAAAATGGCCACGATCACCGACATAAAAATGTAGACGGGCAGGTTATCGTTATCCAGTAATCTGTATCGGGGATCGCCGGATACACCGGAATCGAAATAGCGTACGATAAAGGCAAGCAGAAAGGCCAGCAAGGGTGCTTCCAGGAAATTGATCACCAGGTACTGGGTATCGCTCAGCTTTTTCATAACATCCCGTTTGAAAAAGACACTAAACTGTTTCAATTTACCGGGTATACGGAAAGAGATATCCGGAAGGTCTTTTTTGGTGGCTTGCTTAAGTTTTACTTCTTTGTATTTCTCCCTGAAATGTTTGCTCCATTCTTTCGGAGATATTTTCCGGGTATGGGTCAGATTCCCGAATTCATCCAGCACACTGGTTTCCACAATGTTGAAGACCTGTTCAGGATTAACGTTTCCGCAGGTAGGGCATTCGCTTTCGTTCCAGTCGGCAGCCTGAACCCTGGATTTAAAATACATGATAGAATCAACGGGATTTCCGTTGTAAATCAGGTATCCGCCAGTATCCAGTATCAACAGACGGTCAAACATTTTAAAGATGTCTGAGGAGGGCTGATGAATCACCACAAACACCAGCTTGCCTTTAAAGGTAAGTTCTTTGAGCAAGTCCAGAATGTTCTCGCTATCACGGCTCGATAGCCCGGAAGTAGGCTCGTCCAGAAATAGTACCGCCGGTTCCCGGATCAGTTCCAGTGCAATATTGAGTCTTTTGCGCTGTCCGCCACTGATCTTTTTATTCAAAGGGGATCCTACCTGGAAATCCTTTATTTCGAAGAGACCCAGATTCACTAAAACCCGGTGAACGGTCTCCACCAGTTGCTCTTCTGTGTAATTGTCGAAACAGAGTTTGGCATTGTAATAGAGATTCTGATAGACAGAAAGCTCTTCAATAAGGAGGTCATCCTGCGAAACAAAGCCAATGATCCCTTCTATACCTGGATCTCCGCTATGGATGTTTATGCCATTGATCAGCACCTCTCCTTCAGAGGGTATGGAGGTTCCGTTGAGCACCTGCAGCAGGGTGGATTTACCCGCGCCACTGGCCCCCATGATTCCTACCAGGCGTCCCGACTGCTCGCCAAAACTTAAATTGTGAAGGCCCACATCTCCCGACTTAAACCTGTAGGTGATGTTCCTGGCTTCAAAATTTATTCTGGATTTCACCATATCTCCGACAAAAGGAGATACAATATCGCTGTAGTAAACCGGTGCTATTTGCTGATTCCTGAGGGACGATCCTGCATTGAGCGGATAGGTCTTGTAGGGTTCCAGCAGCTGTCCGTTCATATACAACTCTGCCTGACCTGCATATTTTACAAAATAGAGATTCGAAGAGTTGATATGGATAAGATATATCTGGCCGATGAGATTTTCCCGGCAGATATGTTTGATCTGTTTTCCTGCTCCATGCTCCTGCCTGCCATCCACCACCAGGTACTCTGTTTTGTCATCCAGGTTTCCGTCTGATAGTACAAAATTCCGGATCAGCTCAAAATCTTCATCGGGAATGTTGAAGGTATCCGAGACGGTGGAAATAAACTCCATTTCCTGGCTCGAGGCCCGCAGCTTGTCCGATTTGATAAATTCCAGCAGCTGGAACAATACCACGATCTTCTGTGGCTGGGCCAGCGCCTCATTGATCACGGTACAGATCTTCAGTACCCGGACCGATCGCCTGGAAAGCAGCCTCTCTTTTTTGGTTACCTTGGCGTCCTCCTCCATCACCTGTCTGAAGTAGACGCTAAAAATGTCCAGATACACCGCAACCAGCTCCTGGTTGAGCTGCCTGACCAGGAAAGACTCCACCATTTGCTTTCGTTCTGAGGCTTCACTCCCGGGCCTTGAAACAATGGCAAACAGTTGCATTAAAGCTTTCAGGATCTCTTCACTCATGGTGCAGGTATATTAAGCAGTCCTTTCGAATATACGAAATATCGAAAGCAGAAGTTGCCTAAATTATAACCAGAGATAAATAATAAGGAAGGCCAGCGGAATCAGGATCCCCACCATGGTGAGAATTCCTCCGCGCCCGGTGATGCCTTTTCTTCCCTTTAATAGCAACAGTCCCGATATGGAGATCAGGATCAGACCAAACGCATAAAGATCGGAAAACCAGGTCCAGAGTTTCTTTGGCTTGTTATAGTGCAGGTAATTGAGCTCACTGAAAACGGGACGGTTGCGGATTTTTGTAAGCTTTATTTCGCCCGACGGCAGATCCATAGTGATATGCCCTCCTGTCAGATAGATCATCAGATGATCCTGGTCCGGGAAATAGAACTGCTTGTAATTCTCCTTCTCCCCGGTCATCTCCAGAATCTCTTCGATGGTATTCCGGTCCACTTCGGATTTTTGGAGGATACCCGGATACTGGATGGTTCTGGCCAGGGTAATCAGGCCCGGGTCCCAGTGCCTGGCCGCATGATGATTTAAAGCGATACCGGAAATACCATATATAATGGTCATTCCAAAAAACAGGAATCCCAGTTCCCGGTGGATCCACCGGTTCCATTTTCGCCAGCCCATGCCTGTTACAGCGCGACTTCTTTGAATTCCACGGCCTCTATATAATACTCTGCTTTTTCTGCGCTGCTGTGAGACTGCTCCTCGGCATGATGTTCCTTGGATTCATGGTCCTCCACGTGCTCTGCTGCCAATTCGGCATTCAGTATCCTGAAGGTCCCTTTAAAAGCGACCGTTGAACCCTCCATCTCTATTTTAAATTCGTCAATCCCGCCCCCCGGAACAATTCTAATCTGGGTCTCTCCGTCTTCAGCCACGATGAAACACTTCTGACCACCATGCCTGCAAACATGAGTAACCATACCTGATACGGCTACCTCTTTATCCTGATAGTCAGCCGGAGCAGCCAGTAATTCTGTCAGGGTAGCAGAGATTATTTTCTCTGCTTGAACAGTTTCAGGAGTACTTGCCTCTTTTTTAGCACTCTGATTGCATGAACATGCGAGCAGAGCAATAACTATCAATAAAACGGGTCGTTGCATATGAAAAATTTTAGTTTGGACGGCTAAAATAAGAAATATTATTGATTGAAGCTCTTCAGGCAGGGATCCAGTTCATCATAAATTTCAAAGACATGATGTAATTGCAATAATTTGAACAGTTCCATCACTTCGCTTTTTACATGGCAGATTTTAAACTGACCGTAATTGTTGTTTGCGGCTTTCATGGCTGAAAGAAAAACCCCAAATCCTGTGCTATCTATAAAAGTGATGTTATGAAGATCAAATATCACTTTTGCTTTTGGTTTATTAAAGAATTGCAGTAAATGCTCTTTCACAGGCTCGGCGATCATGGCATTTAAACGCTGTGAATCTTTCAGGCTCACTACCAGAACATCCTCTGTTTTTTTAGTTTCCAGCATCAGCTTCCCCTTCATACATGGCATCCAGCTCAGAAATCGCCAGATCACTCTGTTCCAGAAAATGGGTAATTAAACCCTCATAACGCTCCATTTCTATTTCGTCATGGGCAATTAGCTCCAGTTCTTTTAAAAGTTCTGCCACCTCCGTCATACCCATTACAGCCACGGAAGATTTTGCTTTATGTGCAACCTTTGAGAGGCCATTGTAATCTTTATTAGAAAGTAGATCAGGCATAATGCTCTTATACTCATCAATCTGCTCCCTGAAAAGGTCTATCATTTCCCTGATAAACTTCGAATCGCCGCCTGACATGGTTTTTAGATAATTCAAGTCTGTTATCATGATAGCCCTGTATAGGTTGAAAACTACTTTGGATCACTAAAAATATTTAATTTATTTTTAGAAATAAAACCTTTCTGAATATTTTGTCCGGAGGGAATGAATATGAAAAGAAATTTGTTGTTTATTGTGGCCGCTTTATTTGCCTGCCAGCAGGTGTACGGTCAGCCATCTTTCGCAGATAAGAGACTGAGAGATAAATCTCTGAATGAGAGTATTTCCTATGTGCAACAAGGGGATTACGATCAGGCTGCGGCCAGCGTTTCGATCTGTCTCAGCCTGGATAGTACTTATGCACCGGCATGGCTGTTAAGGGCTCAGCTTTTAATTGAATGGGGGGTCCTGAAGGATGCCCGGACGGCTCTTGAAACCGCCCTTCATTACGATCCCAACCTGGGGGAAGCCTACTTTTATCAGGGGTACCTCCTGTTTGGCACGGATACAACAGGCGAAGACCGAAGGTTTTTTGACATGGCCCTCAGTAAGGGATACCAGGTGCCGTGGGCCTATTATTTCAGGGCCTTAACCGAAATCAGAGACGGATCTGATGAGTTGGCCAGGGCAGACCTGGACCGGGCCATTGAATTGAAGAGAGACTTTGCCCTGGCCTATCATGAGCGTGCCGGGATCCGGAGAAGGGCGGGAGATTACCAGGGATCACATTTCGACTATCAGCAGGCAATTGCCCATAAGAATGATTTTGCACTGGCATATAACAATATGGGGTCCGTGAAGATACTGATGGGCGATTACCAGGGGGCGATTGAGGATTATACCACCGCACTTGAACTGGATCCCGGGCTTGCTATTGCTCTGAATAACAGGGGATATGCCCGTTTTTTTACAGAAGATAAGCAAGGCGCCCTGATGGATTTCAATGCAGCCATTACCAACGGGCCCCGGATGACTGCAGCAAAGCTTAACAAGGCTTCACTAATGGCAGGGGAGAACCAGCCTGTCCCGGCTCTCCGCCTGCTGGATGAGACCATTGCGGAGCTTCCCGGTGAGGCCCTGCTTTACCTGAACAGAGGTCTGATCAGGGAACTGACAGGTGACCTGAACGGTGCCTGCGAAGACTGGCACCGGGCCATTGAGCTCGGGGCTGAGGAAGCCAGGGAATTTATTAATGAATGTGGCCACTAATATGAGATCTTTTACATATACATGGTTGTTGACAGGGTTTTTCCTGATTGCTTCAACAGGGAATGCCTGGTCGCAGGAGGATGTGAAAATAAGCCGTAAATCATTCAAAACGGGAATTGAAACCGGGTTCAGGGAGGCCTGGGAAAGTGTGAAGGAGGGAAACCGGAATTTCAAAGAGGGACTGGGGACCTACCAGATGGCCCGGGACCATTATCTCTATGCACATCAGTACAATTCGGAGAACGCGGCGCTCAACTACAAACTAGGAGTTTGCTATCTCTTTACCGATAACAAGTACGAAGCGATCGATTACCTCCTGAAGGCCTATACCATCGATCCCCGGGTAAGTGGAGATATTCACCGGATGCTTGGAATGGCTTATCAGCTTGTCCTGGAATTTGACAAGGCCATGGAACAGTATAATTTGTACAGCAGTCAGCTGGATGCGAAAGAAAAACAGGCCTATGCCAAAACACATATAAAGCGGCTCGATGAGTGCATGTATGGCAAGAGCCTGACCCGTGATCCTGTCCGGGTGATCATCCAGCCCCTGGGTGAAGAGGTAAATTCCAGTTACGATGATTATAATCCCCTGTTTGCCTTCAACGACACTGCTCTGCTGTTCACATCACGACGTCCCTATGGCAAGGCGAAACGAAACCCTATAGATAATAAGTTCAATGAAGATATCTACAGGTCTTCTCTCGTTGATGGTGTGTTCCAGGAGAGTGTCCGGCTGGATAAGCCCTTTAATTCGGATAACAATGATGCGGTCGTGAGTGTGACCGCCGACGGGAACTCGCTGCTTCTTTACCGGGGAGCCGTCCAGGGTGGTGCTATCCAGATGTCCTCCTTTAAATCCGGTAAAGGTAAGTGGACACGTCCCAAAGGTCTTTCCGGCAGGCTCACAAGCAAAGATGGCGAAACCTCGGCATGCATTTCGCCCGATGGGAAGGAATTCTATTATATTTCCAGAAACAGCCAGCTCACCCTGGGAGGAAAAGATATACTATTTTCCAGGATGAACAGCAAAGGGAAATGGGAAAAACCCCGGAACCTCGGTCCGGCCATCAATACACCTTATGATGAGGAAGGGGTATTTATTTCGCCCGATAACAACTACCTCTATTTTGCTTCAGAAGGACACAACAGCATGGGCGGGTTTGATATATTCCGCTCAGAGAGAAGGGAAACCGGTGGCTGGTCAGATCCTGTGAATCTGGGATATCCAATCAATACTCCGGACGATGAGCTCTTCTATATAACGGATCGAACCGGAAGTCATGGCTATTATTCGGCCATCAGGGAGGGTGGCTCAGGTGCCAGTGATATTTGTAAGGTGGTCTTCCTCGGATCTGAAAAGGAGTTGCTTATGCTTACGGAGGACCGGCTTGTGGCAGGTCCCGGTCCGGAGCGGACCGGCTTCCTGACCATGCCCCAACGGAAGGATCTGGATACTACGCTGGTCCTCTACGGGGTGGTGGCTGATACCACCGATGGGGTAGAGCCTATCGTGGCCAAAATGGCATTTTTCGATCCGGCAACGGGAGAGAGGAATGCTTTTGTGATATCGGATAAAACGGGTTCCTATACAGTAAACCTGCCCGAGCCCAAAGCTTATGCGGTGGAGATAAATGCCTCCGGCTACCTGTATTTTCTGGATATTCTTGATTATTCAAGAGCGACGGGCGATGTAAAACTGCACCAGGATTTCTTCCTCAGCAGAGTGGAGGTGGGTGTCAAGGTGGTCCTTGAAAACATCTACTTTGAAACGGGTAAGGCCATCCTGAGACCAGAGTCTTACGATGCACTGAACCAGGTGCTCCGGTTCCTTCAGAATAATCCATCCCTGAAGCTGGAGATTTCGGGACACACGGATAACACCGGCTCCCTGAGGATCAACCAGAAGTTATCCAAAGAACGGGCCGGGGCAGTGGTCAGTTACCTGGTCCGGAACGGAATCCCGGAGGAGATGCTTGTATCTCAGGGATATGCTGATACACAGCCGGTTGCCGGGAACAACACTCCACAGGGAAGAGAACAGAACAGGCGGGTCGAATTCAAGGTACTTTCCAAGTAGTTCCTGTTGTTTAACAATTTCTTTCCTGTGGGAAAGTATTACTTTTGTCCCTATGAAACAGACACAATTTTATAAGTATCATTTGTTGCTTGGAGCAAAGATGGTTCCCTTTGCCGGTTTCCAGATGCCGGTGGAATATACCGGGGTAAGTCAGGAGCATATCAATGTGAGGAAGAACGTGGGGATCTTTGATGTGTCTCATATGGGAGAAATCTGGATAAAGGGTCCGGAAGCTTACGAACTGGTGCAGAGACTGAGCTCCAATGATGTAGCCCTGCTTGAACCGGGGAGGATTCAGTACAGCTGTTTCCCGAATAAGCGGGGGGGTATCGTGGATGATCTGCTGGTCTATAAGTACGAGGATGAAAAGTTCCTCCTGGTGGTGAATGCTTCCAACGTGGAAAAGGACTATCAATGGATCCTGGAGCAAAATACCAGGGGAGCCATGGTGGAGAATGCCTCTGACCAGATTTCACAACTGGCAGTTCAGGGGCCATGGGCTGCTGAACTGCTTCAGAAGTTGACCGGGACGGACCTGTCGAAGGTCCCTTATTACCATTTCGTCACCGGTGAACTGGCCGGGGTTCAGGAGGTGATTATCAGCCATACCGGTTATACAGGCGCGGGTGGCTTTGAACTTTATATGCCTGATAAGGATGCTGCTCAGGTCTGGGAACAACTATTCGAAACTGGGAAGGAGATGAATGTGCAGCCAGCCGGTCTGGCAGCCAGGGATACCCTGAGGCTGGAGATGGGATTCTGTCTCTACGGAAATGACATCAATGACACAACTTCCCCGCTGGAGGCTGGTTTGGGCTGGATTACCAAATTCAGTGAAGGGAACAATTTTATACACCGTCCTGAGCTTGAGCAACAGAAAGCTGAGGGAGTCCGCAGGCAACTGGTAGGTTTCGAGCTTCTGGAAAGGGGAATCCCCAGGCAGCATTATCCCGTATTTGACAGTGAAGGCCGGACTATCGGAGAGGTTACTTCAGGAACCATGTCCCCGATGCTGAAGAAAGGAATTGGAATGGCTTATGTGGAAATTGGTCATGCAAAGAAGGATAGTGAGATCCGAATAGGTGTCCGGAACAAGCAGCTTGCGGCCAGAGTGGTCAAACCTCCCTTTTACAGGCCGGAAGTATAGTTTGCTGGATATGGAAAAACGCAAAATAGAGGTCTGTTATTCACCTGCACTCTTTCCCTATTATGAAAATGTGGATGCTGTGGTGGTAGTAACGGATATCCTGAGGGCCAGTTCGGCCATTGTGACTGCGTTTATGAATGGAGTGGAACGGATCATTCCCGTGGGAACCCTCCAGGAGGCCAGGGCCTATAAAGAGAGGGGATTCATGGTCGCGGCAGAACGGGATGGCATTGTCCGGGATTTTGCGGATTTTGGAAATTCCCCTTACAATTTTTCTCCCGGGCGTGTAAAAGGGAAGCAAATTGTCTACAGCACCACCAACGGTACCAATGCCATCCATCTGGCTTCCAGCGGGAGCCAGGTGCTTATCGGAGCCTATCTCAATATTTCGGCCCTTGCCGCTCATATCCGGAGAACGGGAAGAGATCTCCTGGTTCTTTGTGCCGGATGGAAAAACAAGTTTAACCTGGAAGACACCCTGTTCGCAGGGGCCCTTTCAGGGCTGGTGCTGAAGGACGAGCGGTTTTATACGATTTGTGATGCCACCCTGGGGGCCATGGACCTCTATGAGGCTGCTCAGGGAGATATGATGGGGTATATCGAGAAGGTGGCACAGCGTCACCGCTTAAAGAAGAATAATCTGGACGATGTCATCGGATACTGCCATGATGAGGATCTGACAGATCTGATCCCGGCACTGAAGGGGGATCATCTGATCGCACTTTGAAATATCAAGTAAAAACGAATAAATAACTATAGATTGAAAG
The DNA here is from genome assembly GCA_029210725.1 of Bacteroidales bacterium. Lineage (NCBI taxonomy): Bacteria > Pseudomonadati > Bacteroidota > Bacteroidia > Bacteroidales > Bacteroidales bacterium. Next base: position 168,512 of record JARGFM010000003.1, read on the forward strand.
TTATTCACAATGTTTGGTGGAAATTTTAATTACATGTACTTTTATTGTTATCCAAATAACAACTGTTTTCTACGCTTAATTCTGTAACTTTTACATTCTAACTCCTATCATTATGAAAAAGCATAATTTTTCGGCTGGTCCTTCCATTCTTTCGCCTTATACCATCAAGCAAACTGCAGAAGGCATCCTGGACCTGAACCAGTCTGGTCTGTCCCTGATGGAGATCTCCCATCGAAGCAAGGATTTTATCGCCATCATGGACGAAACCCGGCAGCTCTTTAAGGATCTGCTGGATATCCCGTCGGGATACAGTGTATTGCTGCTGCAGGGAGGGGCCAGCCTGCAGTTCTGCATGGTCCCCTATAACCTTCTGCAAACCAAGGCGGCTTACCTGGATACCGGAGCATGGGCGAGCAAAGCCATTAAGGAGGCCAGGCTGTTTGGAGAGGTGGATGTGGTAGCTTCTTCCAAAGATACCACCTACTCCTATATCCCCAGAGTCTTTCAGGTACCCTCCGATGTCGATTACTTCCATATTACTACTAATAACACTATATATGGAACTGAAATCAAGGAGGATATGGATTGTGCCGTAAATCTGGTGGCGGATATGTCGTCCGATATTTTCAGCAGGCCCCTGGATGTTTCCAAATATGCCATCATTTACGGGGGGGCTCAGAAAAACCTGGCTCCTGCTGGTGTCACCTTTGTGATCATTAAGGATGAGATCCTGGGAAAAGTGGACAGGGCCATTCCCACCATGCTGGACTACCGTATCCATATTGAAAAAGAATCCATGTTCAATACCCCCCCCTGTGTCGCCATCTATGCAGCCATGCATACCCTGCGCTGGTATAAGGAGCAGGGCGGAGTTGAGGCCATGCACAAACTGAATCTGGAGAAGGCAAGAATTCTTTATAATGAGATTGACCGGAATCCTCTCTTTGTGTCGGGGATAGATCATGAAGATGACCGCTCCATCATGAATGTGACCTTTGTGATGAGCGAAGAGTACAAGGATAAGGAGGCTGATTTTCTTGCCTTTGCCACCGAAAGGGGAATGTCGGGATTAAAGGGTCACCGGTCTGTTGGAGGTTTCAGGGCATCTATTTACAATGCCATGCCGATCTCTTCGGTGGAGGCATTGATCGATGCCATGAAAGCATTTGAAAAGAGTATTTAACAGCATAAGAACAGAAACATGGCGAAAGTATTGATAGCAACAGAAAAACCTTTTTCTGCCCAGACAGTGGAAGAGGTGAAGGGTGTATTCAAAGATGCAGGGTATGAGGTGGAGCTACTCTCCAAATATCCCGGGAAATCAGATCTGATAGCCGCTGTGAAGGACAAGGATGCCCTGATTATCCGCAGCGACCAGGTGGACAGGGAGGTGATTCAGGCAGCGGAAAAGCTGAAGATTGTAGTACGTGCCGGTGCCGGTTATGACAATGTGGACCTGGATGCTGCCACTGAAAAAGGCGTGGTGGTTATGAACACCCCGGGACAAAACTCGAATGCAGTGGCTGAACTGGCTCTGGGGATGATGGTATATCTGAACCGTGCCGGTTTTACTCCGGTAACAGGAAGTGAATTGAGGGGAAAGAAACTGGGGATTCATGCCTATGGTGCCGTTGGTAGAATTGTTGGTCTGATCGCCAAAGGATTTGGCATGAAGGTTTATGCTTTCGACCCCTTTGTGGATTCTGTTGTGATTACCAACGATGGGGTGGCACGCGAGGAATCGGCCGAAAGTCTGTATAGCAAATGCCAGTATATCTCCCTGCATATTCCCGCAAATGCAGAGACTCTTGGATCCATTGGGTATGATCTTCTCAGCCGCATGCCCGAAGGAGCCACTCTGGTCAATACCGCCCGCAAAGAGGTCATTGATGAGTCGGGCTTGAAGAAGGTGTTCGCGGAGAGAGATGATTTCAGGTATATCTCAGATATCGCCCCGGACTGCAGGGAAGAGCTGGAGGAGCAATATAAGGGTCGGGTATTCTTTACCCCCAAGAAGATGGGAGCTCAGACCGCTGAGGCCAATCTGAATGCCGGGGTTGCTGCTGCCAGGCAAATCGTCAATTTCCTGGAAAAGGGGGACCGCACTTTTAAAGTAAACTAACGTATGACTAAGATACATGCCTTCAAAGGTTTCAGGCCCGGAAAAGAGAATGTGAAGAAAGTGGCTTCCAGGCCTTATGATGTTTTGAATTCCGGGGAAGCGAGGGAAGAGGTCAAAGGCAATCCCTGGTCCTTTCTTCATGTGGTGAAACCTGAAGTGGATTTGCCCGAAGAAACCGACCTTCATTCGGATCTGGTTTACAACATAGGAAGAGATAATCTTCAAAGGCTTATTTCCGAAGGTTTTTTCGTCCAGGATGAGTCGGAGAGCCTGTATATTTACGGACAGACCATGTCCGGGCATACCCAGTACGGGATCGTGGCCTGTGCAGCCGTGGATGACTACCTGGATGATGTTATTAAAAAACATGAACTGACCAGGCCGGATAAGGAGGAGGACAGGATGAATCATATCCGGGTGACCAACTTCAATGCCGAACCTGTATTTTTTGCTTATCCCGATCATAACGAACTGGATACCATCGTGGAGGACGTTATTGCCGGAGAACCGGAATACGATTTCACCACCGAAGACGGGGTGGGACACCATTTCTGGGTGATCCAGAATCAGACTGTGATCGCCAGGGTCGTTGAGCTGTTTGAACAGGATATCAGCCACACCTATGTGGCCGACGGACATCACCGGACCGCTGCAGCCGCACTGGTAGGGCAGGAGCGTCGAAAGAATAACCCGGATCATACCGGACATGAGGAGTATAACTTCTTCCTGGCCGTTCACTTCCCCGCTTCCCAGCTGACCATCATTGATTACAACCGGGTGGTAAAGGATCTCAACGGGATGTCTGCCGCTGAATTCCTGGAAGAGTTGGAGGAGGGATTTGTTGTTACCGGGAAAGGACCGGAGATCTTCAAGCCCGGACAACTGCATACCCTCAGCATGTACCTCGAAGGACTCTGGTATGAGCTGAAGGCCCGGCCGGGAACTTACAATGACATGGATCCCATAGCCTGTCTGGATGTCACCGTGCTTTCTGAACAAATCCTGGGACCACTTCTGAATATTACGGATCTGCGGAAATCCGGACGCATCGATTTTGTGGGAGGGATCCGGGGACTTGAAGAGCTGAGCAGGAGGGTCGATAGTGGGGAAATGGCCGCAGCATTTGCTCTTTATCCTGTGAGCATGAAGCAGTTGATGAATATTGCCGACAGTGGGATGATCATGCCACCCAAAACCACCTGGTTTGAACCAAAACTGCGCAGCGGACTGGTGATTCATTCTCTGGATTAATTTTTACAGCCATGGGAGTTGCAGAGAACCTTCTGAAAATTAAGGAGCAGATACCGGCACATGTGACCCTGGTTGCGGTCTCAAAAACAAAGCCCGATGAGGAGATCCTGAAAGCCTATGATGCCGGACAACTCGATTTTGGCGAAAACAAGGTACAGGACCTGCTTGCCAGGCAGGAGAAGCTTCCCGCCGAAATCCGCTGGCACATGATCGGTCACCTGCAATCCAATAAGGTGAAATACCTGGCCCCCTTCGTTCATATGCTCCACGGAGTAGACAGTCTGAAGCTGCTTTCGGTCATTGACCGGGAGGCGGAAAAGAATGAGCGGACGATCGATTGCCTTCTTCAGATACGTATCGCTCTGGAGGAGAACAAATTCGGACTGACCGAGGAGGATCTGATGCACCTGCTGGGCTCCGAAGCTTTTCAGAGGATGGAACATGTCCGGATCCGGGGGGTGATGGGTATGGCCACCTTTACGGAAAATTCAAATCAGATCAGGGAGGAGTTTCGCCATCTAAAACGTATATTTGAGAGGCTGAAGAGTTCTTCGTTTAAAAACCAGGACTCCTTCGATCAAATCTCCTGTGGAATGTCGGGCGACTTCCGGCTGGCCATTGAGGAAGGGAGTACCCTGGTGCGTATCGGAAACCTTATATTTGGTCCAAGAAACTATTGAAATAAACACCTATGATTGATCTTTCCACCACCTTTGCAGGTCTCTCCATGAAGAGTCCTATTATAGTGAGCAGCAGTGGCCTGACCTCCTCGGTTGACCGTATAAAAAAAGTGGCTGCTGCCGGTGCAGGAGCAGTGGTGATCAAATCTTTATTCGAAGAACAGATCAACTACGAGATAGGCAAACTGTCGGCCGAAAGCGATTACCCGGAGGCAGGCGATTATATCCGGACCTATGCCCGGGAGAACTCCCTGGAAGAGTACCTGACCCTGATCAGGTCGGCTAAAGAGGCGGTGGATATTCCGGTTATGGCAAGCATCAATTGCGTAAGTGCTTCCGAGTGGATCGATTTTGCAGGGAGAATTGAAAAGGCCGGGGCCGATGCCCTGGAGTTGAATATCTATTTTCTTCCCATCAACAAGGATAAAGATTCCAGGGAATATGAGAAGGGATATCTCCACCTGGTTTCGGAGGTGAAAAAACGCACCAGTCTTCCCGTAATAGTAAAGCTGGGGAGCGGTTTTACCAACATTACCTGGATGGTGAACCAGATTTATCTGCGCGGTGCTGCAGCAGTGGTCCTGTTCAACCGCTTCTATGCGCCGGACATTGATACAGATGAGTTGACTTTCGGATCCGCAGAGGTCCTGAGCACGCCCGCGGAGCTCCGCACCACGCTGCGTTGGATAGGGATAGTATCTTCACAGGTGGATCAGCTCGATCTGGCCGCCTCCACCGGGGTTCACTCCGGGATGGCAGTCGTGAAGCAGATTCTGGCCGGAGCAGCAGCGGTGCAGGTATGCTCGGTTCTCTACCGGAATGGCCTGGACTATGTCAGGGATATGATCCAGGAGATGAAGCGTTGGATGGAGAAAAACCAGTTTGAGTCTCCGGATGATTTCAGGGGAAAGATGAATTATGGCAGTCTGGATGATCCTTCGGTCTACGAACGGGCCCAGTTTATGAAGTACTTCTCATCGATGCATTAGTAAGCTTCGATGACTCTGACAAGTTCCTCGAAAAGCGGTCTTTTCTGCTCCTCTGCCCTGGTTAGTTTTGATTTCAGCGAGCGGGCCAGCCTGTTCCTCTCAACCTGTTCCAGTTCCCCAATGGCCTCTTCAATGACTGTAAAGGCTTCTATGGCCGCTATATATCCTCCTGTTACAAGCACATTTATAAAAGTGTTAATATGATGGCTGTAGGAAAGCCCGTTCTGCCAGCAGGCTGCAACAAGAAGGGGCTGGATTTCCCGGTATTCCGGGTTGGCAATGGCTTCAACAAGTACCGGAACAGACTCTTTATCCTTCAGATCGTTCAATAGTGCAGCGATTTCATACTGGACCTCTTCATCGTCCTGCACAAGCATCAGGTTAAACAGTTCGGGCAGAACCGACACATCTCCTTCTTTGCGCAGCTCCCTGATGGTGGTCAGTATGGCCGAGCGGTTGCTGGAGCGCAGGGATTCTATCTGCTGTTTAAGCCGGGGCTTGCTGTTCCGGGAATCCATTAATTGCATCGCTTGCTGATCAATTCACCGGCTTCAAAAATACCATACTGAAAGGCTTTCCTGAAGCAATGGCAGGCACTGCTCCGGTTCCCAAGCCGTTCGGCCAGTTTGCCTTTTTCGAACCAGATCTCGCCATTCAAAGGATCCAGATCCAGGGCCATGGACATATCCTTCTCCGCATACCTGGTCGTCCCGGTGGCGGCATAGGTTCTTCCCCGGGCAAAATAGTAGGCAGCCTCTCCTTTGTTAAGTTTCAGCGAGCGGTTAAAGGACTGGATCGCATCCAGGTATTTTCCATGCTGGAACTGTATCAATCCCTGCCGGTACAGGGCAGAGTCATTTGCAGGAAAGTACGACAGGTAGAATTCTGTATCGGACAGGGCTCCGCTCAGATCGCCGGTCAGGCTCCGGGCCTCTGCCCGTTGAAGATAGGCTTCAAAGCGTGCCGGGTCCTGCCGGATCACCCTGGTCAGAGCTTCAACAGCCTCCCCGGCATCTCCGTCGGCTGCCTGAATCACGGCCAGCTGCTGAAGTGCATCCAGGTTCCTGACATCGCTCTTAATTGCTGATTTTAAATCAGCCCGGGATGCTTTCATGTTTCCAAGCCTCTGATATATCTCCGCTTTCTCGCTCAGGACCACGCTCTTGTTGTAATTCTGTTTCTCCAGCATATTCAACTGGTTGATTGCTTCCAGATATTCGCCCTGGCTCTTCAGAAACATGGCATCCTGGAACTCTTTATCCCTGCTTGTGTACCACTGCTTTTCATTCCAGAGTTGCTGCCATCCGGGTAAGCCCTCCAGCGTGGACAGGTCCTCATCCAGCAGGATATCCGATTCACTTTTTTTATAGCGGGAAGAGAGATGAATGCGAAGGTACTTCAGGGCCTGCTGGGGATGGTTCAGCTTGATCTCACTTTTCGCCAGGTAAAAACTACCCATGCCCTTCCTTCGTTTTTCAGCTTCATAAAAGGCATCCCGGGCTGCCGGATAATTTTTCACTGCAAAAAAGGCGATTCCCAGCTGGTAATAAATCTCGGTCTGGCCGGGGTCTTGTTGCAGGGCCTGCTCCAGATGAAACAGGGCGGAATCATATAATTCGCCCTCCATGCATGCGCGTCCCGACAGGTAAGGATCGTACTGTCCGAATCCCATGACCGTCACACAGAGCAGCAGGGCGGGAAGTGTGCCCAGGCGCATAACATGCTTATTTGGTTTCAATAAATACCTCATTGGCGTCGCCTGAATAAACATAGATAAATCCGGTAAGCGCATATACCTCTATACCGGTAAGCCGGTACTCGTATACATCGCAAATATAGTAGTAAACCCCCGGGGAGACCAGCTGATCCGTGTTATTGATCTTGCCATCCCAGTTGATGTCCTTGTCTTCGGTATAAAACACCTGGATTCCCCAGCGGTTAAAGATGGTCATTTCCACCTTTTCCACATAGGAGGTTCTCTGAGGCCTGTATAAATCATTGATTCCATCTCCGTTGGGTGAAAAAACATTGGGCAGAACATAATTGGAACACTCGTCCAGGCAAAGACTTGTGGAGAGCACCGATTCATTCTGGAAGGAGTCGATGGCTGTTACATTATAGCAGCCCGAAAGTGCAATTTCGGGGTAGTGCTTGTACACGGTGTCGTTACGATCATCGAATTCAGCAATCATGCGGGGAGCTTCGTCGAAGGTGGCCCTGTAATAGAGCCGGTAGCCCACCACATCCTCTGCACAGGAAGGATCGGTAAAAAACCAGGAGAGGTGGTTATATCCGCTGTTACAGGCCGAATACCCGTTCAGCGTGGGTGGACAGGGCGGGATGGAATCGACGGGAGTGGTACAGGCGGTATGGCTGAAGTTTCTGTTCTCGTAAAGGGTGCTGCCCAGCAACCTCCATCCGGTGCTGGTGAGACGATAGCAGTACTCCACTCCGTTTTCCAGTCCTTCGTCTATATAGAGATCCTCTGTGGTAAACCCTATGGAATCATAGCTTCCGCTACCCTGGTTCAGGCGATAGATGGTATAATCATAATTGATCCAGGGCACATTCTTCCGCATCCGGATCACAATCCGGTTGTCTTCTCCCCTCAAATCCGGATAGAGCGAGGAGGCCGACTCTGCTTCCCCGATCCTGAACCTGTTTCCCGGTTCGTTGTTGTATAACTCCACCTTATAGGACCAGGGGAAGAGCTCTGTATTCACCGCCTCGTCGAGCCAGGTGGTGTCATTCAGGTCCGCTGTGGTAAAAGAACCCACCTGGGCCATGTTTTTTCCCAGCAGGTCATCGGAGCGGTATATCAGATACTCATAAGGACCGTTGGCAGGTATGGTATCGAGTCCTTCAGGCCGGGTCCAGGCCACCCGGATGGTTCCGCTGGCGGAGTGTTCTGTGACACTGACCTCCATCATGGAGGGGCTTCCCTCCACAAGCGGGGTACAGTTTTCCGGCGAGGGAAAGCTAAGGGCACCATCGGGGTAAACGGAAACGATCATATAGCAGTACTCATTTCCCTGAGGCAGCCCGCTGCCCTTATTATCATCCACGAACAGGGTGTCCAGCCTGCTTTCAGTTACAGCGATCAGTGAATAACCCGTTTCAGAAGGAACGCCTCCCGTGCAGCTGTCAGGCACATAGGCTGCCGGTCCCGACTTCCGGTAGATCTGGTAGCCGGTAACGGGCAGACAGGTGTCGGCCGGCCAGATGAGGGTTACACTGTTACTGCCGGGGATCAGGGAGGGCATGTCGGGCGACGGCCCCAGAACCTTGATGTTCATATTGCGAATATCCACCAGGGGGGTTTCCGGGTGACTGTCCTCGGCTTTGAAGACCACGGTGTAGTATTGCTCCCTGACATGGGAAGGATCTGTATGCCACTCGAAGAGAGCCTGACTGTATCCAATGGTGGAAGAGGCCTGGTCGACCGTGTAGGTGGCCGGATTCACATCCACCACGAAAGGTCCGCCGGTGGCTAATTGCTGTATGGAATTGTTGTTTTCGTCCGTGGCCACTATTTCCACTGAAAGCACGCTTCCTGCCTCTATGCAATAATCCCCCGGGTCAGTCTGCACGGGAGCGCGATTATCGGTATTATAGACTTCGATCTGCATATCTCTGACTATATTACCAATCTTCACACCCTCCCGCCACTCTTCCACATCAATGGCGATATTGAACCAGCCTGAATCGGAGGGTGTGATCCACGTAAGATCACCGGTAAAGGGATCGATAAAGAGGGTGTCGCTGGCAGGGGGCAGTGTATAGCCTTCAATCGGCCTGCCGTCCTGTTCGGTACAAATGGTCAGCTTATAGGAAAGGCTGTCCCCGTCGGGATCGTAGGCAGCCGGATTATGGATAAAAATCTGACCGAAGGCGGCCCGGTCAATGGGCGGATTCAGAAGTACAGGAGTGGAGTTATTTCCCAGGTCGGGGCTGATCAGGATCGTGGTCTTAATGGAAAAGATCACATTGACCGAGTTGGGTATATTTTTCACATCAGCATTCCTGTTGGGATCCTGCACCACAATCTCGTAAACACCCGGTCCCGGGAAAGTGTGCTGGGTAATGTAGACGTTCTTCTGGTAGAAGTAAGGGAGTCTTGTTATTTCAACACGTTGGGCATAGGAGAAGGTGTTATCGCCCCACTGAACCCCCAGGTCGTCGCGGTCGGCCTGACTGAGGGTATAGGTGAAGGTGGTGATCTGGATCTGGTAGGTAAGATCATCCAGCTGGGTCAGGGTTATCTCACCTGCCCGGTTATGGGTTGCATGCAAAGGAAGGGCCATGCAAACCAGGAACAATATGGGGAAAGTCAGCCTTTTCATTCGCCTACCGCAGTATCACTTCTGCATCATGCTTTTTCACGTCAAATTTTATACCAGTCTCTCTGTTTTTATAAACAAAAATAACCAGATTGCTTTGGTCGGGATAAATATCTACCAGTAAGGTGTTGTAAATGTACAAAGAATTTGGACTCGAGGGGACCAGGGCATGCATCCCGATGGTCATGGCGTCGTCCTCCAGGAGCACCGTATCAATCTTCAGCTCAAGTCCCGGCATCTCTTTCCCCGAAGAAATCCTGAAACACTTGTTCAGGTAGTCACTGAACCAGGCTTTCTCCCGCATAAGGGGATCTCTGAAATCGATGGGTTTGCTATGATAGTGAAAATACCCTACCTCCCAGTCGTCCCTGAATGATTTCATTTCTATGTTCAGCATTCCGTTTTCATATGTTATATTCGTGATGGAAAGATGAAGGGGATGGGCCGGCGAGGGCGCCGGAAAAAGCAGGATCCAGGATAAGATGGCGATCAGTCTCATGCATGTAAAAATACATAAACTTCTAATCTCTTAGCACCCTATGTCTCTGTTTGAGCTCTATTTTAAACTGGGATTGCAGCATATCGCTGATCTGAAAGGCTATGATCATATCCTTTTTATTCTCACTCTCTGCGTGGTATACAGCCTGAAAGAGTGGAAAAAGGTGCTGGTGCTGGTGACCGCCTTTACCCTGGGTCATTCGCTCACCCTGGCACTGGCCACCCTGGACCTGTTGAGGGTGGATGGCGATCTGGTAGAGTTCCTGATCCCGCTGACCATATTTATAACGGCCCTGGCCAATCTTTTTGGCCGGAATCGCCGGGTAAGCTCCCTGCAACACTACCTGAAGTATGCTGCAGCTCTGTTTTTCGGGCTGATCCATGGACTGGGATTCTCCAACTATCTCCGCAGCCTCCTGGGTTCCGGGCGGGGACTGGTACTCCCCCTGTTTTCCTTTAACGTGGGGATCGAGGTGGGGCAGATCATCATTGTTGTTCTGATTATGTTGCTGACCAGGTTTGTGGTGGATCTGCTGGGAGCAAACAGGCGCGAATGGCATGTTATGCTCAGCGGGGCCGGTCTGGGAATCTCCATGGTTCTGATGATTGAGCGATTTCCTTTCTGATGGACTGGCAGGGGATCATAAAGGAGTTTGAAGGGTTCCTGAAGCTGGAGAAGGGCCTGTCGCCCAACTCCCGGGCAGCCTATCTGTCCGATATTGCCAGACTGCAGCTTTATCTGGATAGTTCCGGGAACGACCTTGCACCGGAAGAGCTGGAGCCTGAACATCTGAGCCGTTTCCTGGCCTGGATCAGTGAGCTGGGACTATCAGCCAGAAGTCAGGCCCGGATTCTTTCAGGGATAAAGGCTTTCTACCGCTACCTGCTGATGGAAGAGATCATAGAGAAGGATCCCACGGCCTTGCTGGAAGGTCCCAGACTGGGAAGTAAACTGCCGGAGGTGCTTACGGTGGCCGAGATAGACCGGATGCTGGAAAAGATCGATCTAAGCAAACCCCAGGGGCGCCGGAACAAGGCCATGCTGGAGACCCTTTACAGCTGCGGTCTGCGTGTTACGGAGCTGGTGGGCCTGCAGATTTCGGGAATATTCCGGGCCGAAGGCTTTATCCGGGTTATCGGGAAAGGGGATAAGGAGCGGCTGGTCCCTTTCAGTCAGCGCGCCCTGAAAGAGATCGATCTTTACCTGATCGACCGGAACTCTCTCCCCATACAGCCGGGACACAAGGATATACTCTTCCTGAACCGAAGGGGAAGGAAACTCACCCGGAACATGGTATTTACGATCATCAGGGAGCTTGCCGGGGATGCGGGCATTCAGAAAACGGTGAGCCCCCATACTTTCCGGCACTCCTTTGCCACCCACCTGGTGGAGGGGGGAGCCGACCTGCGGGCCGTTCAGGAGATGCTTGGTCACGAATCGATTACCACCACCGAGATCTACACCCACCTGGACAGGGAGTACCTGCGTGATGCCATTCTCAGTTTTCACCCCCGCTCCAGGTAGCGCTCAGCCCGGGCAGGCATCCAGGATGGCATCCATTAGCCTGTTGTTCTCTTTATGGATACTGATCCGGTCGGGATGATCGTCAAACCACTCCACAGTTTTCTTAATTCCCTCCCTGAAGGGGATGGTGGCAACAAATCCGGGAACAAAACGCTTTATTTTTGTATTATCAAAAATGACACTGTGGGCTTTATCACCCATCAGGTTTCCGCGCATCCATTCCTGTCCCATCGTATCCGCCACCCTGAAAATGAGTTCGGAGGAGACATGCACAGCTTTTAGTTCCGCGCCTGCAGCTTCAGCCACGGACTGGTAGATCTGGTTCCAGTTCAGCAGCTCATCGGAGGTGATGTGAAAACTGTGACCGATGGCTTGCATATGGCCCATCAGGCCCACAAATCCCTTTGCAAAATCCCGCGAATGAGTGATGGTCCAAAGGGAGGTCCCGTCCCCGTGTATGATCACCGTACCTCCTTTTCTCATCCGGTCGATAATGGTAAAATCCTCCCAGCTTCCTATGGCCACGGGAATCACGGTCTCATAGGTGTGGGAAGGTCTTACAACGGTAGCGGGAAATCCATTTTCACGGTATGCCTTCATCAGAAGCTCCTCGCATGCAATTTTATCCCGGGAATAGTCCCAGTAGGGATTGGCCAGGGGCGTGGATTCTGTAATAACAGGATGGCTGGGAGGTTTCTGGTAAACGGAAGCTGAACTGATAAAAATATACTGGTCACAGTTGGCAGAGAAAAGCTGAATATCCCGTTCTATGTCGGAGGGAGTATAGGCAATGAAATTAACCACCACATCGAAGTGTTTTCCTTTTAGTAAGGTCCTCACCTCTTGAACGTTGTTAATGTCGACTTGGATAAATCCGGCCTCTGACAAAGTGCTGTGGCCTCTCTGCCCCCTGCTCAGAATCGTCAGTTCAAAGCCGCTGGCAAGTGCAAGTTCTGAACAAGCCCTGGAAATATTCCCGGTCCCGCCAATGAAAAGTGCTTTCATTTTACTTACTTTATTAGTTCGCTAAAAATACCAAGTTAATGAAAGCAATGATGCTAACGGGCATTCGGCAGATGGAAATGAAAGAAGTGCCTGCTCCGGCCATCCTGGATGAAAGGGATGTACTGATCAGGATGAAGACCCTGGGCGTTTGCGGATCAGATATACATTACTATGTTTCCGGAAAGATCGGCGATCAGGTGGTTAAGTACCCTTTTACTGTTGGACATGAAGGAGCAGGCGAGGTGGAGGCTGTTGGAAGTGCCGTTAGCCGGGTAAAGCCGGGCGACCGGATTGCCATCGAGCCTGCCATGCCCTGCGGAGAATGCGACCAGTGCAGGGGAGGGCGGCCACATACCTGCCGGAAGCTGCGCTTTCTGGGTTGTCCCGGTCAGGCCGAAGGTTCTCTTTCCGAATATATCGTAATGCCTGAAAGCAGCTGCTACAAAATACCGGACCATATGAGCTTTGATGAAGCTGCCATTTCGGAGCCCCTGGCCATTGGCCTGTATGCGGTGAAGCAGTCGATCCCCATGGAGGGAGCCAGAGTGGGGATCCTGGGATTCGGCCCTATTGGAATGAGTGTTCTGCTGCCTGCCCTGGCCTTGGGTGCCAGTGAGGTGTATGTAAGCGATAAGATAGATGAACGCCTGAAAATTGCCCGGAAAAGCGGCGCCCGGTTAACGGCCAATCCCGACCGGGAAGATGTGGTGGAAAAGATATCCGGGCAGGTACCGGAGCTTCTGGACGTGGTATTTGAGTGCTGTGGCCAGCAGGAAGCCATCGATAATGCTGTGGATCTGCTGAAACCAGGAGGAAAGCTGATGATCATCGGGATCCCGGAATTTGATCGCTGGTCCTTTCCGGTGGATAAATCGCGGCGTAAAGAACTTTGCTTCCAGAATGTGAGAAGGCAGAACGAAGCCGTGCAACCCGCCCTGGATATGATGGCCGCAGGCGAGATATCCGTGGCTGACATGACCACTCACCGCTTTCCCTTTGAACAGAGCAAGAAGGCCTTTGACCTGGTGGCGGCTTACGGGGACGGGGTCATGAAGGCAATGATTGATTTTAACTAAGCTTTTGGCTACTTTCATATTCGAATCTTAAACATTAAACGACAAGCATGAAGAACATTCTGATTACCCTGATCCTGGCAGCCCTGCCCCTGGCTGTCATGGGACAACCCGAACAGCCGGTCGAGCAATGGACCGGAAAGACCATTCTGTTGATCGGGGCTCATCCCGATGATGACTCTTATTCCATGGGAACCCTGGGCATGCTGAATGCCAATGGGAACGAGGTCTATATCGTAATACTAACCACCGGAAATGTGGGAACGCAGGATCCCGACCTGGGGATGATGGACCTGGCCCTGATCCGCAAGCAGGAGGAGCAGGCAGCCCTGGCCACCATGGGTATTCCCACCGATCACTATATCAATCTGGGTTATGACGATGGCATGCTGGAATACGAGGATACGAAAGAGGTGGTTGCCAAGCTGGTGAGGATGATCCGTAAAATCAAGCCGGATGTTCTTTTCTCCTTCGATCCGGGAAAGGGAAGTGTGCGCTGGCACAAGGCCGACCACCGGGCTTCTGCTCAGCTTTCGGCCGATGCCGCCCGGGCGGCCATGTGGCCCCTGATGTTCCAGGGACAGATTACGGTGGAGGGACTCGAGGCCCACACCATCCCGGAATACATGCTCTACGATTCGGCCGAAGAGGATAAAAATACCTGGGTGGATATCTCAGAATGGGAGGAGCGAAAAGTGGAGGCCCTGATGAAATATGTAAGCCAGTTCAGCTCCGGATGGTCCGATTACAAGGGTCCCGAGATGTCGCCTGAGGAAGAGAAAGAAGTGAAAGCAGCTCTGAGCGAATGGATTCACGAGAAAAAGGACGGGAAGCCCATGGAAGGCTTCCGTCACTACAAAGGCCTTCCCGACGATCTTGGCAGATAAGACATTATATGCAATAACCATAAAAAAATACCAGACCATGAAAACTATTTGTTGTACGACCCTTATTTTGTCTTTATTCGTGTTGACTGCCTGCAAGCAGGATCCTGTTGGACTGGGAGCCAAGGCTCCCGCAGGGGCAGAGCTTCTGTTTGATGGAACCGCCGAATCGCTTCATGAGAACTGGATCTACTGGGAGGGTCCCAGGTTTGCCGCAGAAATGCCTATAAAATGGGAAATTGTGGAGGATCCGGTGGATGGCGGTACGGTCATGAGCAGCGACGATCCCGCGGTGGTGGATCATAAATACGGTTCGGCCGATATTGTGACCAAAAAGGAATACCGCGATTTCCGGCTCCATGTGGAGTTCCTGATCGAACAGCCTGGAGGAAACTCGGGTGTTTACCTGCAGAACCGCTACGAGATCCAGATTCTGGACGGCGATTCGACTCGGCACGGAATGGCCGCGGTGATCAATGAGATCGACTCTCCTTACTATGCCTATAATGGTACAGGGAAATGGAACTCCTATGACATGGTCTTCCGGGCTGCCCGTTTTGAGAATGGGGAACGTATTGAAAAGGCGCTGGTTACCAACTACTTCAATGGCATCAAAGTCTATTCCAATATCGGAATCAACCAGGTATGGGGAGGAGCCAATTCAGGAATCGATGGCGGCAATGATGGCGGCAAAGGGATCACCGACACACCCGGAGGCATTAAGCTGCAGGCCGAGGGGTATTCGGTACTATACCGCAATATCTGGATCAAGGAGCTGGATCTGGCGGAGGCGGATACCGATTTTTAAGACCAGTTCCTTCATCATTAGTGACAAATTTAACCAATAAATAAAAGATTTTGAAAATTTTTAAGTTTTGATTTTAACCTATAAATGAGGTATTTTTGAACAATTAATGATTTTTATAGCAACTTGACAATTTATAGGTTATGAAATTAGGAGATAAGATAAGTACCTTACGTAAAGAAAAGGGACTGAACCGCGATCAGTTCGGTAAGATGATCGGCACCTCCGGAGCTGTTATTGGTAGATATGAACGGGATGAAATAACCCCTTCCGTGGAGATTGCTAAAAAAATGGCCGATGCCTTAGAAGTTTCTCTGGATTATCTGACCGGCAGCACTAACTATCTCATACAGGATAAGAAAATGCTTTATCGATTAGAGCTCCTTGAAAAAATCGACAAACCGGAACGCGAAAGGATCCTGCATGTAATGGATTCTTTGCTCAGGGATGCACAAATGAGCTTAACTCACCAAAAACTGGCCTGATCATGAACCTGCAATATATTTCAGACAACAAGGGAAAGACCACTGGAGTTTTCATTCCTATTCAGGAATGGGAAGACCTGAAATCAAAATACAAGGGACTGGAGAACGAAGAAGTGGATGTTCCCAATTGGCACAAAGATCTGGTAAGAAAACGCATGGATGAGTACAGGAAAGATCCAGATATTGCAATGGACTTTGATGCTGCAATGGATGACATTGAAAAAGAGCTTTAATGCATAAATCCATTATACTCCCTCTTGCCAAAGAAGATATCCGGGAAGCGGCCCATTGGTACAATAACCAAAGCCCTGGACTGGGAAAAAGATTCACAGAGGAAGTCCGCGACAGCATCCAATTCATTAAGCAAAACCCCACAGCCTGCAGCATACGCTATGATGAGGTCAAAACAGCTGTCCTAAGGGTATTCCCGTTTATGATCCACTATACAGTGGATGAGGCTAATAAAACCGTGATTATCTCTGCCGTGCTGCACACCAGCCAGGATCCAGAAGTGTGGAAAAGAAGATATAAATCAGGTGACCCATTCAAAATCAAACGAAAATCCTTCATTGTTAAGTTCTTGCCTTTGTGCTTCAGATAAAGGCATTATGATATAATGCTCATGGGATACAGTTGACAGTATCTCTTTACCTTTACTAATCAAACACACATCTTCAATAAAATAATTCTTCCAGTTCGCATATTCCTTTTTCAAAAGGAACTGCTTCACATTCTCAGATAAATGAAACCGGATGATATCTCCGCTTTGATAGATTTTACCTTCTCTTGTTTTTATAATCTCATAAGGTTCCCCCGGCAGCACTTCGGCAAGCGATGACTTGTAATCCTTGGAAAGAGCATTAAACTCCACTGTATCTGCGCCTTCAAGAGCCAGATCAAGAAGGTGTCTCCATTGAGCATCTGACTTCACGGAACTATCACAATAGTACTTCTCCATGGCTTAAAATTCAGTTAATCAATTCACTAGTACTAATAAAAGTACTTCCAATATTTAAGGGACTCAATGGATGTGTATGGGCTTGTATTCGTAGCCCCCACCTTGATGAATAAACACCACTGTTAATTGCTCTAAATGTTGACGCTTCACCAATAAAAAGTGCCCAGGAAGCTGTATTGAAAAATGCATCTACACGATCATTTCCTCTAACTAATTCACCTGTTAAATGAACGGAATTTGGCCCCCTAAAAAAAGACTGTGCTGTAACAATGGCACCATCAACAAAATTATAGGATAGCCTATTAAAGAAATTTTTGCTACGACTCCATTTATGCATACCTGAGGGATTCCATTGTCTGAGTTCACCAGAATTACCCTCAAAAGCTGCGATAGAATAACCATGTGGGTAGGAAGATATAATATCAGTACCACTCATAGACACTCTTGATGCCGCTTCCCCATAAATATCATCAATTGGGTCATTCAGCCATGATACAGGAGTGAGTGGTGTTGAAAGAGAACTAGAGGATTCCCATCCAGGATTCCTTGGTGAGAAGTTTATACTGAGGTCTCCTTTCTCCCATATATATCCATATCTTTGTTTGCCCGGTAAATATGTTCTCACAAATCCTCCCAGACTTCCTGAAATATTAAATGAACCGCCGCCGCCTCCAAATGTGCCAAGATAGCTTTGCCCGGCAGATGTAGAGGCACCATATCCTCCGTAATATGAAATCCCGCCAAACGGATTCCATTCCCCGCCATCGTGACTATTCAAAAGGTTTCTGACGATATCATTGAACTGTTTAGTCGTAAGATAACCTGTCGGATCGATAAAGCGAAGGGGATTAATCAGGGCATAGGTATACCTTATGAATTCATCGATACAACAGTCTTTAAACATTAACTATCCAGACTACCTTTCTTATTCAGGAAAATATATTTCCTCTATAAATTCAATTGAATCACTTTTTTCAATTCGATTTAGGTATTCGATTGCTTCATCCGTTGATATTACTCCTGAATTTACAAAGTAATTGCATCGTCTTAAATAATAAGGATTTAGGGTATTAGAATCTGGAGTAAGAATTAAGTTTGATAATCTAGTAAGTTTAATTGTAAACTCTTCATTCTCCCAAATTACTGTGTTACATCCATCTTCTATCATGTTATACTGAGCACTATGAAATTGAAGGTTGTTGTTCTCCATGCTATATGAATAAGGTCCTAAGAGTCCATTTTCGCTTGAGTAAAATGATATATAATTGGAATCTATGATTACTTCTGTGTATACATTTTCATTTTCAATGTAGAACCAAGAACCAATTAAGTTAATACCCCTTTGTTCCTTCTTCTCAGGTATACAACTAAATACAAATGTTAAAAGTAGCGTATATATAACGTAGTTCTTCATATTTATGGATTTATATTGTGGTATAGCTCTCTTAAATAGGGTCTGCTGAAAAAGTCATTTAATATACACATAATGTTGATAATCAACACGATATGTTGATATCTTAAATGCTT